>CALFMR010000204.1 GCA_937880585.1 uncultured Acidobacteriota bacterium | reverse complement strand
CGCACGACGCCGTGACCTACTCGCTCGGCGTCTTCAACGGCGTCCCTGACGGATCCAGCACGACCACGGACGTCGACACCAATGGCGGCAAGGACGTCGCGGGCCGCATCCAGGTGCGGCCGTTCCATCGGACCGGTACGGCGACCGCGTCGGCCTTCGACAACTTCGGCCTGCACCTCGGCTTCTCGTCGGGGTCGCAGACCGGCGCGCTGCCGTCGTTCAAGACCTCTGCCGGCCAGCGCTTCTTCACCTACGCCGGCGCGAATGCCGACGGCGACCGCACGCGTATTTCCCCGGGCGTCTTCTACTACTACAAGTCGTTCGGCGTCTTCGGCGAGTACGCGCGCACGAGCCAGGACATCACCAAGGCCGACGTGACGAGCACGATCGTCAACGATGGCTGGGACGCGAGCGGCTCGTTCATTCTCACGGGCGAACGCGCGTCGAGCGGCACGATCAGTCCGAAGCGTCCGTTCGATCCCGCGTCGGGCGCCTGGGGTGCCGTCGAGATCGTCGCGCGCTATGCCGCGCTCACGGTCGACGAGGATGCGTTCACGCTCGGCTTCGCCGCCGATGATGCCGTGCGCGAGGCGCACCAGGCATCGATCGGCGTGAACTGGTACCCGGTCAGCTACGTGAAGTACTACCTCAGCTACGAACGTACGTCGTTCGAAGGTGGCGCGGCGGCGCGGCCGGCGGAAAACGCGATCCTCTTCCGCACGCAGCTCGCGTTCTAGACGTGCCGACCGCTTCCGGCCCCTGGGCCTGAAGGCCCAGGGCTCCACAACCTTCGAGCACCTTTTCGCAAATGGAGATTCCGATCATGACGTTCCGTTCCTCACTTCGCGTCGCCGCGCTCGCCGCGCTGGCGACCGCCGGCCTGGCCTCCGCGGCTCAGGCGCAGACCCTGCTCAACGTCTCGTACGATCCAACGCGCGAGCTCTACGAGGCCGTCAACACCGCCTTTATCAAAGACTACGCGGCCAAGACCGGCAAGACCGTCAAAATCGAACAGTCGCACGGCGGCTCGGGCGGTCAGGCCCGCGCCGTCATCGACGGGCTCGACGCCGACGTCGTCACGCTCGCCCTGGCGTACGACATCGACGCGATTGCCAAGAGCGGGCTCATCGATCCGGCCTGGCAGCGGCGGCTGCCCGACAACAGCTCGCCCTACACGTCGACGATCGTCTTCCTCGTGCGCAACGGCAATCCGAAGGGCATCAAGGACTGGAACGACCTCATCAAGCCGGGCGTGAGCGTGATCACGCCCAACCCCAAGACGTCAGGCGGCGCGCGCTGGGCGTATCTCGCGGCGTGGGAGTACGGCAAGCGCGCGGGCGGCGGCAAGGACGCGGCCGGCAAGGACTTCGTCGCGAAGCTCTACAAGAACGTGCCCGTCCTCGACAGCGGCGCGCGCGGATCGACGACGACGTTCGTGCAGCGCGGGATTGGCGACGTGCTGCTCTCGTGGGAGAACGAGGCGTTCCTGGCGCTGGCCGAAACGCCCGGCAAGTTCCAGATCGTCGTCCCGTCGGTCAGCATCCTCGCCGAACCGCCCGTGGCCGTCGTCGACAAGAACGTCGATCACCACAACACGCGCGCGATCGCCGAGGCGTACCTGAAGTTCCTGTACACGCCGGAGGCGCAGGAGATCATCGCCAAGAACCACTATCGCCCGCGTGATCCCAAGGTGCTCGCGAAGTACGCCTCCGCCCTGCCGAAGCTCACGCTGTTCACGATCGACGACGCGTTCGGCGGCTGGCAGAAGGCCCAGGCCGCGCACTTCGCCGACGGCGGGTCGTTCGACCAGATCTACGTCCCGAGCGGACGGTAACTGAAGTTGGAAGGGTGAAGCCAGAAGCCCGAAGGGCTTCTGGCTTCCAACTTCTCACTTGCCACGTGCTCTCATGTCCAAATCCAACCGGGTCCTGCCCGGTTTTCGCATCACGATGGCGTTCACGCTGCTCTATCTCGGGCTCATCGTGATCGTGCCGCTCACCACACTGCCCGTCGAAAGCATCACGATGGGATGGACCGCCTTCCATCGCACGCTCACCGACCCGCGCGTCGTCGCCTCCTACAAGCTCAGCCTCGGCGCGTCGTTCGTCGCCGCCATCGTCAATGGGGTGTTCGGGGTGCTCGTGGCGTGGGTGCTCGTCCGCTATCCATTTCCCGGGCGCCGCGTGATCGACGCGCTGATCGATCTCCCCTTCGCGCTGCCCACGGCCGTCGCGGGCATCACGCTCACGACACTCTACGCACCGAACGGCTGGCTGGGCGCGCCGCTCGCACGGCACGGACTCAAGGTCTCGTTCACGCCGCTCGGGGTCACCGTCGCGCTCATCTTCATCGGTCTGCCGTTCGTCGTGCGCACGCTGCAGCCGGTCATCGAAGAGCTCGATCTGCAGGTCGAGGAAGCGGCGACGAGCCTCGGCGCGAACCGCTGGCACATCACGACGCGCATCATCCTGCCGTATCTCTACCCGGCGTGGATCACCGGCTTCGCGCTGTCGTTCGCGCGCGCGGTCGGCGAATACGGGTCGGTCGTCTTCATCTCGGGGAACATGCCGATGCGGACGGAGATCGCGCCGCTGCTCATCATCACCAAGCTCCTGCAATACGACTACGCGGGCGCGACGACCATCGCCTTCGGCCTGCTCGTGATCTCGTTCGTGTTGCTGCTGGCCATCAACGGGCTGCAGCACTGGACGGGCCGACGGCTGGCGCACTGAGGGATTCATGGCAGGCTACGTTTCCGCTCACAGACAAGGCAGCGCGACGCTGCCCCGCCGGCGCCTGACCGAGCCGGCGCTCGTCCGATGGACGCTCATCGGCATCGCGCTCGCGTTCCTCGCGTTGTTCCTGGCGGTGCCGCTCGTCATGGTGTTCAGCGAGGCGTTCGCCAAGGGCGTCGACGCCTATTGGGCCGCACTCGAGGATCCCGACGCGCTGTCGGCGATCCGCCTCACGCTCTTCGTCGCCGCGATCGCCGTGCCGTCCAATCTGATCTTCGGTATCTCGGCTGGATGGGCCATCGCGAAGTTCCGGTTCCCCGGCCGCAATCTGCTCATCACGCTGATCGACCTCCCGTTCGCCGTGTCGCCCGTCATCTCGGGTCTCGTCTTCGTGCTGCTGTTCGGCCGCCGCGGCTGGTTCGGACCGTGGCTCTTCGATCACGACATCAAGATCGTCTTCGCGGTGCCGGGCATCGTGCTCGCGACGATCTTCGTCTCATTCCCGTTCATCGCGCGCGAAATCATCCCGGTGATGGAAGCGAGCGGCACCGAGGAGGAAGAGGCCGCGCGCGTGCTCGGCGCGAGCGGCCTGCAGACGTTCTTCCGCGTCACGCTGCCGAACATCAAATGGGGCCTGCTCTACGGCGTGATTTTGTGCAACGCGCGGGCGATGGGCGAGTTCGGTGCGGTTTCGGTCGTGTCCGGCCACGTGCGGGGCCGCACGAACACGATGCCCCTGCACGTGGAAATTCTCTACAACGAATACAACTTTCAGGCTGCCTTTGCCGTCGCGTCCGTGCTCGCGCTGCTCGCGCTCGTCACGCTCGTCGCCAAGGCCGTCATCGAACGGCGCCTCGCCCGATCGCTCGCGGCGCACGATGAAACGGCCGCTCCGGAGTCCGCGTAATGGGGATCGAAGTTCGTCACGTCAGCAAGACGTTCGGTCAGTTCCGCTCGCTCGATGACGTGAGCTTCTCGGTCGCCTCCGGCGAACTGGTCGCGCTGCTCGGCCCCTCGGGCTCCGGTAAGACGACACTGTTGCGCATCATCGCGGGCCTCGAGCAGGCCGACGCCGGCACCGTGCTGCTCGAAGACTCCGACGCCACGCATGTCAACGCCCGCGACCGCGGGGTCGGCTTCGTGTTCCAGCACTACGCGCTGTTCCGTCACCTGACCGTCTTCGAGAACGTCGCGTTTGGCCTGCGTGTGCGGCCGCGCGGCCGGCGTCCCACCGAGGCGGTCATTCAGGAAAAGGTCCACAAGCTGCTCGCGCTCGTGCAGCTCGATTACCTGGGCAAACGCTATCCCCGGCAACTGTCCGGCGGCCAACGCCAGCGCGTCGCACTCGCGCGAGCCCTGGCCGTCGAGCCGAACGTGCTGCTCCTCGACGAGCCCTTCGGCGCGCTCGACGCGAAAGTCCGGCAGGAACTGCGCCGTTGGCTGCGCCGATTGCACGAGGACATTCGTCTCACGAGCGTCTTCGTCACGCACGATCAGGAAGAGGCGTTGGAGCTGGCCGATCGCGTCGTGATCATGAATCAGGGCCGCATCGAGCAGCAGGGATCGCCCGAGGAAGTCTTCGAGCGGCCGGCCACGGCGTTCGTCATGAACTTCCTCGGCAGCGTGAACATCTTTCACGGCCGCGTCGAGGATGGCCGCGCTTTTCTCGGCCCGCTCGCCGTCGACTCGCCCGAGCACGCGGGCCAACCACCGCAGCCGGCCACGGGCTACGCACGGCCGCACGAGCTGGATCTCGGCCGCGCGGACACCGGCGGCGGCCTCTGGGCGCGCATCACCGACCTGAACACGACCGGCGCGGTCGTCAAAGTCGAGCTGACCGATGACGAGGGACGATTGATTCAGGTACAGCTCGGCCGGGACGCGTACACGGAGCTTTTACCGACCGCCGGTGAACGTCTGTACGTGACGTTGAAGCGCGTACGGGTTTTCCTGAAGGACGAGAAGCCATAACGGCCTGAAGGCTCAGGGCTCCACAAACCCGTCTCGTTAGTCCCGGAGGGACGCCCCCATGGCCGCCCGGCTGATCGTCAGTGCGCGACCGCCGTCCACGCGCTCTGCAGGGCCGCGCCGACGGCGCCGAGGACGTACAACAACGCGACGCCAGCGATGATCCAGCGCGTCAGTGACGCGTGTTTCACGAGCCGTGACACGAGCGGGATGTTGATGAGCGCGCTCGTGAGCGACGCGAGCATCGCGGCCATGCCGGCCGTGTACGGCGGCAGCGTGCCGGAGGCGCCCAGCGCGGCGGCCGATGCGACAGCGCTGGCGCTCGACACCATGCCGCCGACGGCGCTCACGGCGTAGAACGCCGAGTCGCCGAGCGCCCGCTCGGCCAGCGTGCCGGCAATCTGGAGCGCGAGGAAGATGAGGCCGAACTGCAACGCGGCGCCGAGCGAGAAGGGCGACCGCAGCGAGGTCGGGCCGGCCGTGTGATCGACCGCGGCGTCAGCCGGCGGCCGCGGACCACCGATGAATGCGATGACGACGGCGCCCGCGCACATGAGCGCGAACGGCAGGAACGTGTGCGCCAGCGCGAGTGGCGCGAGGAGCGCCAGGATGACCGCGTTCCGCAGCAGCATCGCACCCGTCGCGAGGAGCGCACCGCGATAGATTGCCGGATCCCAGACGGCTCGCGGTCCGCCCTCGGCCCGAATCGCGAGGTCCGCGACGGCCGCCGTGCTGTTGACCAGGCCGCCGAGAAAACTCATCACGGCCAGCCCGCGGTCGCCGTACAGCTTCAACAGCACGTAGTTCATGAAGCCGAGCGCCGCGATGAGAATCACCGTGACCCAGGCTTCGCGCGCGTCGACGAGCTGCCACGGATCGACCGCGCCCGATGGCAGCACGGGATAGACGACGAACGCGAGAATCGCGAGCAGGACGGCGGACCGCAGCTCGGACTCCGTCAGCGTGCGTGTGAACCCGACGAGCGGCTCCTTCCACGCGAGGAGCGCGGCGGTGACCACGCCGAGCACGGTCGGCGTGAAGGTATGGCCCTTGCCCGCGAGGATGCCGATGAACGTCGTGACGACGAGCGCGGCCGACGTCGTGAGCTCGGCCCCCTCGCCCGTCCGGATCGTCTCGAGATTGAGGAGCACGACGAGCACGCCGACGAGGCCGAGCGAAGCCAGCGCGTAGGTATCGCCCAGAAGCGCACCGATCGCGCCGAGCAGCGCGGCAAAGGCGAACGTGCGAAGCCCGGCTTCCTTGCGCCGCCGCTCGCGCTCGATGCCGATGAACAGCCCGATCGCCGCCGCCAGCGCGAGCCGCAGAAACGTCGGGGCGTACGGCCAGTGGATGGCTGGCGCCAGCATGGTGGCAAGCACTATAGAAGGGCACGACGGCCGCGGCAACCCTCGATCCGCCGACGCGCGGCGCGACGATTTCGCACCGTCGAGTACGATAGTGACACGTGCCGTTTCGTCGCGATCCGCCCGTCGTCCGCTTCCCCCGCCATTTGCCCACGCACCATCGCGACGTGCCGGGCGCCTTCGACATCATCGGCGACGTCCACGGCTGTGCCGCGGAGTTGAGCGATTTGATGACGGCGCTCGGCTACACGCGCGACGAGGCCGCCGCCTGGCGCGCGCCATCGGATCGAATGGGCGTGTTCGTCGGGGACTTCGTCGATCGCGGACCGCGCAATCTGGACGTGCTGGACACGGTGATGCGCATGGTCGCCGCCGGCAGCGCGAAAGCCGTCATCGGCAACCACGACCTGCGCCTCGAACGATATTTGAAAGGACAGGCCGTGTCGCTCGACTACGGCCTCGACGTCACGGCCGCCGAGATCGACGCCGCGTCCGCGGCCACACGCGCGCACATTCTCGCGTTTCTCCGCAGCCTGCCCAGTCACCTCGTGCTCGACGCCGGCCGCCTGGTCGTCGCGCATACCGGCCTGCCCGAGCGCCTGCACGGTCGCGCGAGCACCCGGCTGCGCCAGCTTGCCGCCTACGGCCCGCCGGGCGCCGCGGATCCGACCGATCCAACGAAGCGCCATCCCTGGGTCAAGGACTACACGGGCAACGCGGCCGTCGTCTACGGCCACACGCCAGTCGCCGAGCCGACCTGGACGCGCGAAACGATCGACATCGACACGGGCTGCGTCTTCGGCGGTCGTCTCACCGCGCTGCGCTGGCCGGAACGGACGGTCATCTCGGTCCCCTCGCATCGCAAATACGCCGAGCTCGGCCGATCATTCTGACGCCTACCCTCCTTCGCCCAAATACGCTTCTCTCACGCGCGGGTGCGTCGCCAGCTCGGCCGACGCGCCTTCGAGGATGACGCCGCCCGTCTCGAGCACATAGCCGCGGTCGGAATGCTTCAGCGCGGCGTTCGCGTTCTGCTCGACGAGGAGCACGGTCGTGCCGGCGGCCTTGATGCTGTCGATCGTGTCGAAGATCGTTTGACAGACGAGTGGCGCGAGGCCGAGCGACGGCTCGTCGAGCAGGAGCAGCCGCGGCGCCGACATCAGCGCGCGCGCCATGGCGAGCATCTGCTGCTCGCCGCCCGAGAGCGTGCCTGCGCGCTGTTTGCTCCGTTCCTTCAATCGTGGAAACAGCGTGAAGCTCCGCTCGAGCCCGGCCGCGATCGCGGCGCGGTCGCGGACGAGGTACGCGCCCATCTCCAGGTTCTCGCGCACCGTGAGATTGGCGAACACGCCGCGGCCTTCGGGCGACATCGAGAGGCCTCGCGCGACGAGCTTGTGCGCGGCGACGCCCGCGATGTCTTCCCCATCGAAGACCATCCGTCCGCTCGCCGGCGTCAAGAGTCCCGTGATCGCGCGGAGCGTCGTCGACTTGCCCGCGCCGTTCGCGCCAATGAGCGTGACGACCTCGCCCGCGTTGACCGTGAGCGACACGTCGCGCAGCGCGTGAATCGCGCCATAGAAGACGTTCAAGCGATCGAGAGTGAGGAGCGCGCCCACCGTGAAGTCCCTCTCATCCCGCGCCGAGGTACGCGCGGATGACGTCCGGATTCCGCTGAATGTCCTCGGGCGTCCCCACCGCGATGACCTCGCCGTAGTCGATGACCTGCACGGTCTCGCAGATCCCCATCACGACTTTCATGTTGTGCTCGACGAGGACCACGGTCAGATGGAACTCGTCGCGCACGCGGCGGATGAGATCCATCAGGTCGGTCGCCTCCTGCGGGTTCATGCCGGCGGCCGGCTCATCGAGCAGGAGCAGGATGGGATCGGTCGCAAGCGCGCGCGCGATTTCGAGCCGCCGCTGGCTGCCGTACGGCAGCGCGGTCGAGCGTTCTTCGGCGTGCCGTTCCAGATCGAACATCCGCAGGAGCGCCATGGCGCGATCGCGCATCTCGCGCTCTTCGGTCTGGTGCCGGCGCGTCCCGATGAGCGCGTCGGTCAGCCGCTGCCGGCTCCGCAAGTGTCGCGCCGCCATGACGTTCTCGAGGACCGTCATGTCCGCGAACAGGCGGATGTTCTGGAACGTGCGCGCGATGCCCAGGCGGCAGATCTCGTGCGGTGCCCGCCCGTCGATGCGTGTCCCGCGCAGCCAGATCTCGCCCTCGGTCGGATCGTAGACGCCCGTCAGCAGGTTGAAGACCGTCGTCTTGCCCGCGCCGTTGGGGCCGATGACGCCGTAGAGCGCGCCTGGCGCGATGGTCATCGACAGGTCCTTGACCGCCGTCAGGCCGCCGAAGCGCTGCGTCACACTCCGCAGCTCGAGCACCGGCGCGGAAGACGTCACCGCGCTAGCCACGGCTGTCCCCCTCTTCATCACCTTCCCCGAGCGCCGACCGTGGATCCCCAGGCGGCGCCGGCGTGTGCGCCTTCGTGTCGCCGGCTTCGGTCAACGCGACCGGAATGCGGCTCCGATTCGGCCAGCGCAGCCAGTGCCAGCCGAACTCGCGCCGCCCGAGCAGGCCCTGCGGGCGGAAGATCATCATCAGGATGAGGAGCAGCGCATACATCACCATGCGCAGCCCGGGGAACTCCTGATCGAATCCGCGCAGCACCTCCGGCAGAATCGTCAGCGTCGTCGCGCCGAGGACCGCGCCCGTGATCGACCCGACGCCGCCGAGGACGATCATGATGATCACCTCGATCGACTTCACGAAGTTCAGGTTCTGCGGGTTGAGCGGATTGGCGAAGAGCTGTCCCGACAAGGCACCCGCCACGCCAGCGAGCGCCGCGCTCACGGCGAACGCCATCACCTTGTGCCACGTCGTGCCGATGCCAATCGCCTCGGCCGCCACTTCGTCGTCGCGGATCGTCGCGAGCGCGCGGCCGAAGGTCGACGCCGTCAGGTTCCGCACGATCACGATCGTGAGGATGGCCATCGCGAAGATCCAGAAGAAGTTCGTGATGGGAATCGCGTCGGTGAAGCCCGTCGCACCGCCGACCGACGGAATGTTCAGGATGATGACGCGGATGATCTCGCCGAAGCCGAGCGTGACGATGGCGAGATAGTCGCCTTTCAAACGCAGCGAGGGAATGCCGACCGCGAGACCGGCCACGCCCGCCGCGATCGCGCCGCCGATGAGGCTGACGACCATCGCGATCGATCCGCCCACGGCGTCCGTGACGCCAACGCCGAACCAGCCCGTGACCGCCGCGCCGTAGTAGACCGTCAGGTACGTGCCGACGTAACCGCCCACGGCCATGAAGCCCGCGTGGCCGATCGAGAACTGCCCCGCCACGCCGTTGATGAGGTTCAGGCTGACGGCGAGCGTGATGTTGATGCCGATGAGCTCGATGACGCGCGCGTAGTACGGATTGATCTGGAAGTCGCCGAAGCCGTGCTCGAAGATCTGGTTGAGGCCGAGGAGAACGACGAGCGTCGCCGCCGTCCAGGCGAGTTTCTGCGTCGCCCGCATGCGGTCAGACCTTCTCCCCCGACGCCGTGCCGAGCAGGCCCTCGGGTTTGAAGAGCAGGATGAGGATCAACACCGCGAACGCGACTGCGTCGCGGTAGGTCGAGTAGGCCGTCGCGCTGAGCCACGTCTCCATCAGGCCGATGATGAGGCCGCCGAGCATCGCGCCCGGGATGTTGCCGATGCCGCCGAGCACGGCCGCGACGAACGCCTTCAGACCCGTCATCAATCCCATCAGCGGATCGATGCGCGGAATGGCGAGCGCGACCATCACGCCGCCAGCGGCCGCCATCGCCGATCCCAGCGCGAACGTGAAGGCGATGACGAGATCCGTGTTGATGCCCATCAGCTTGGCGACGGACAAGTTGTAGGACGTCGCCCGCATCGCCTTCCCCATCCGCGTGCGGTGCACGATGAACTGCAGCCCGAACATCACGACGATGGCGACGACGATGACGAGCAGGTTCTGGTTCGTGATCTGCGCGCCAGCGACCGTGTAGGTTTCGGACCGGATCATCTGCGGGAAAAAGCGCGGCGTCGCGCCGAAGACGACCTGTCCACCGTACTCGAGAAAGAGCGACACGCCGATCGCGGTAATGAGCGACGTCAGCCGCGAGTGGTGCCGCACCGGCCGATACGCCAGTCGCTCGATGAGGATGCCGGCCACGGCGCAAAGGATCATTGACCCGATCGTCACCGCGATCGCGCCCGGCACCGAC
>CALFMR010000203.1 GCA_937880585.1 uncultured Acidobacteriota bacterium | reverse complement strand
CGTCTACGAGCGCCGGCATCCGTCGCTGCGCCTCGATCGGGCGGGCGTGGACGCCGACGTCTGGACGGACGCGCGCGTGCTCCTCGTCGACGCGACCGACCCGGTCGCGTCGACGACCGCCGCCCGCCTCGCCCGCGAGGCGGGCGTCAGAACGATGGTGGACGTCGACGCCCGGGTGCCGGGCGTCGATGTCCTGCTCGCCGCAATCGACGTCATCGTCGTGCCCGAGACGTTCTCGTGCGCGTACACGGGCGAGGCGTCGCCGGGCCGCGCGATCGCGCGGCTCGGCGCCGCCTTCCCTGACGCCCTCATCCTCGCGACCCTGGGCGAGCGCGGGTCCCTCGCGCTCGCCCAGGGTCGCGAGATACGGACGCCCGCGTTCCCCGTGCCGGTCGTCGACACGACCGGCGCGGGGGACGCGTTCCGCGCCGGCCTCGCCGCCGCGTGGCTCCGCGGCGGCGAGGCCGCGAACCTGGAACGAGCGCTCGCCGTCGCAAACGCGACGGCGGCGCTCAACTGCCGCACCGAAGGCGCGCAGCAGGGACTGCCATCCTGGGAGGAAGTACAGACACTCGTCAGCGCGCAGTCGTAGACCCGCCTGACAGGTCCAGATTCCCAGGGCCTAAAGGCCTTGGGCTCCACGGAATGACCACGCCATATCTGTGGAGCCCTGAGCCTTCAGGCTCAGGGGGCACTTGGAACCCTTCCCCAGGTCGACCCGCGTCTTCTTCCGAACTTCTGGCTTCTGTCTTCGAACTTCTAACTTTTCGCGACCGCCGCGCCGCGGCGGGCGCGAACCGCGCTGGCGAGCTCGACGAGCAGCGCCGACGTCGTGTCCCAGTCGAGGCATGCGTCCGTGATGCTCTGGCCGTAGACGAGCGGCTTACCCGGCGTGACCGTCTGGCGGCCCGCGACGAGAAAGCTTTCGAGCATGACGCCGAAGATCGACGTGCTGCCGGCTTCGAGTTGGCCGACGACGTCGCGTAGCACGATCGGCTCGCGATTGTGGTCCTTGCCGCTGTTCGCGTGGCTGCAGTCGACCATCACGCGCGGCGTGACGTGCGCGGTCCCGAGATCGCCGACGACGCGCGCGACGTGCTCGGCCGAGTAGTTCGGTCCGCTCGTGCCGCCGCGCAAGATAACGTGACAGTCAGGATTGCCGCCCGTTGCGACAATCGCGGCGACACCCTGTTTGGTGACCGACAGGAACTGGTGCGGCTGGGCCGCCGACCGCACGGCGTCCATCGCGACCTGCACCGTGCCGTCCGTCCCGTTCTTGAACCCGACCGGCATCGACAGCCCGGACGCGAGCTCGCGGTGGACCTGGCTCTCCGACGTGCGCGCGCCGATCGCGCCCCACGAGACGAGGTCGGCGAAGAACTGCGGCGAGATCGGATCGAGAAACTCGGTCGCCGCGGGCAGCCCGAGCGCGTTGATGCTCAGAAGGAAGCGGCGCGCGAGCCGTAGCCCGTCGTTGATGGCGAAGCTGCCGTCGAGGTGCGGATCGTTGATGAGCCCCTTCCACCCGACGATCGTCCGCGGCTTCTCGAAATAGACGCGCATGACGACGACGAGGTCGTCGGCGAGCCGCGAGGCGAGGTCCGCCAGCCGGCCGCCGTACTCGAGTCCGGCATCCGGATCGTGCAGCGAGCATGGCCCGACGACGACGACCAGCCGGTCGTCGCGGCCCTGGATGACGCCGGCCACCTCCTCGCGGCTGCGGGCCACCAGCGTCGAGACCGGCTCGGTGATGGGCAGTTCGTCCATCAGGATGGCCGGAGGAATCAGCGGCTTGATCTGTCGAATCCGAAGGTCGTCGGTCTGGTGGAACATCACGTCGGCTCTGCCTAGATCGTAGCCGAGACCGGGCCGAAACCGGGAATCGGGCCCAGGTTCCCCCGGGCCTGAAGGCCCGGGGCTCCACAGAAGCGGAATCTGCGGAGCCCTGGGCTTTCAAGCCCAGGGAGGGTGGGCTTCAGCGAACCGAAGGAACGCCCGTTTGCGCCGGACGCGGCGGCCTGGGGGCCCGGCGGGCGGCCAGATAGGCCGCGATCATGGGCTTCACCGTGTCCTGATCGTACGCGTAGAAAATCTGATCGGACCGCGGGCCGCGGCGCAGATACGTGATGTCCGGCATCGGCCCGGGCGCCTCGGGCTGGATCGTGCGGCCGTCGCCCATGGCGAGCTGATACTGGCGCATCGGCGAGTACCGGACGTCATGCATCGACTCGAGCGCGAAGAGCTGTTTGCGCTGGACGTCGCGCGAGACCGGCAGCGAGAAGACACGGTCGACGAGCGCGCCGCGCGCGGCCTGCGGCAGCGACATGATGGTCCCGGCCGGCCCGTACGGATACGCGCCGCCGTCAGCGTGATTCGTATAAAGCAAGAGCGTCACCGGCTTCTTCCAGCGCGCGAGCGCCTCGACCAGCGCGACCGTCGTCAACTGATGATCCTGGTGCGAGTCGAGCTGCGGCTGCGGCGCGAAGATGACCGCCGGCTTCACCTTCTTCAGGACCGTCACGAGATCGTCGACGAGGTTCGTCCACGTGGACTCGCGCGATCCCTTCGACAGGAGCGAGCCGACGTTGTCCTTGCGATAGACGCCGATGTCCGTGTTCGGCCCGTAGCGCTCGGGGATGACGGCGTCCGGCTTCGCGAACATGTCGGGCAGCCGCGCATCGAAGTAGCCCAGGTTGAAGCAGCGATCCGGCGGAATGCCGCCCTGCCAGGGCACCGTGATGCTGTCGATGAGCCGCACGTGTCCCTTGAACTGATACTGCGCCGTCGCCTCGTCGTCGTCGAAAACGGCGGCGTAGTTCGCATTGCCCGCATTGCCAACCGTGATCGTCACGACCGTGGCGTTCCGTCCCGCGTACGCGCCGAACGTCCCGATCTCCGCGTCGTCCGGGTGCGGCGCGAGGACGAGAATGCGCTTGGAGAGATCGGGATGCGCGGCGAACAGGCGAAGCGTCGCGGGACGATCGGCCGATTGCAGCCTGACGCCGTCGCCGCGGAGCGTGACGCGCGATCCGGCGCGCAGCACCGGACTCAGAAAACTGAGGTTGAGCCAGACGGGACCAGACGCGCCAGGTCGCAGGTACTGCCGATCCGTCAATCCGCCCGATGCGATTTCGACGTACGGCGTGCCCGTGTCGCTGGCCGCTGCGTCCACACGTAGGAGCGCCGTGTCCCACTTCGACGCGATCGTCTCGGGCCAGACGATGCCGGAGGCGCCGTCGGCGGACGAGATCGCGACGTCCACCGCCTGACTGCGGCCGTCGGCAAAGGTGAAGGGATCGGTCTGGGCGGCGGAAACCGCGGTCAGCAGGAGAACGGCGAGACCAGTCGCCAGGACGCGCGCGCGGGACATGGACGCATCATCCCCCGAAATAGCCCTTCTTCGCGCGAATGGCGTACTGGCCGGGCTTGGCAACCTCGACGCGGATGACGTGCCAGTCATCGCCGTCCTGCGGCGCGGGCACGTCCGGGCCGGCGTGCGAATAGTGCAGCACATAGCTCTGGCGAAAATCGTCGTACGCGCGGCGGAACGCATCGACGACGCGTTCGCCAGGCACGGGCGTGGGCTCGAACCGGCCGCCGGTGCGGAGCGCCGCTTCGCGCAGACGCTCGATCCCGTCAGCGTCCGGCCGCGACGCGCTCCACTGCCCCGGCACGCGCGTGTCGCTCGAGTCGGGCGCGAGCAGCACGATGTGCAGCACGCTGTCGGCGCGCGAGGCGATATTCAGGAGCTGGGCCGACGTCGTGACACTCGACCAGTCTTGGCCGTCGGTCAGCGCGACGATCAGGTGCCGGCGGCCGGGCTCGGAGCGGCGCATGAGCGCGAGCGCCAACGCGTCGTAGATAGCCGACACGCGGCCGACCGGCGGCACGGCAATCGAGAACGATTCGCCCGGCGCACGCCAGCCGATCGGCTGCTCGACGCCGTAGCCGAACGTCAGGAGGCGAATGCGATCGTCGGCGTGCAGCAGCTCGGCCATCCGCGTGACGTCGCGCTGCAGGCCCGCGCGCAGCGCCGCGACGCTGCCGCTCGTGTCGAGGAGGACCGTGACGTCGATCGGCACCGCCTCGGTCGACATCGAGTCGACGACCTGCGGCAGGTCGTTGTCGTACACGCGGAAATCGCCCGGCGTGAGGCCACGCACGGCATGGCCGCCCTGCTGGACCGACACGTCGACCGACACGATTTCCTGTCGCGCGCGCAGGATGACGCCCTGAGCGTCGAGGACGCGCGACGCGATCGACGTCGTCATGGCCGCGGCGAGCATCGCGACGACCATCGAGCGCGACGTCACGGCCGCACCGCCTTCCGCACGTCGTCCATGAGCGAGGGCAGGAGGCGGAAGTCGCCGTAGCCGAACAGACGCCAGGGATCGGGCGTGCCGTCGGGGCCAGGCAGCGCCGCGTCGGCGAGCGCGGACGCTTCGTCGGCGCGGCCCGTGACGAAGAGCTCGGCGGCGAGCGCCTCGGAAGCGGACTCGGCGTGCGGCACGATGGCCAGCGCGCGCCGGAACCGCCGCTCGGCCTGCGACGCACGGCCGCGACGCACCTCCGTTCGTCCTGCGAGCAGTTCGGCGACGTAGAGCAGGAACGGATCGTCGGTCGAGCCGATCGTGCGATCGAAGTGCGTCATCGCGTCGGCGTCCTCGTGCAGTTGAAACAGAAGGTAGCCGAGACGGAGATTCGCTTCAGCGGCGACATCGGGACGCGTCGTCAGCGGCTCGAGCTCGGCGATCATCGCGAGCTTGTCTCGGCGAATGATGAGGTCCACGCGCCCCGCGGGACCGGCGGCTTCGAGCGCTTCGATCGGCTGCCAGACGACGTCGCGGGGGAACTCGGCGTCGGCGCGGCCGGGGCGCGGTGCCACGACGGCGGCGAGCGCCACGCGGTCGTCGTCGGGAAACCGCGAAGTGAGATGACGGAGATGGTCGTAGGTACCGGCAGCCGATACCGGCGACGGGCGCAGGAACGTCGCGTCACTCGCGCCCTCGATGAGCGCGAGCGCGGCACGCTGCCAGATGTGTTCGCCAGGCGACGGGACCTGGTCCTGACGCAGCAGACCGCAGCCGACTTCGACCAGGCCGCGGACGTCGACCCAGCTCGTCTCCATGCCGGCGCGAGCGACCTCGAGCAGCAACGCGGCGGCGGCCAGGCGACGATCGGGCGACCGGACGCTCGCGGCCCAGCGCGGCGCTTCACGCGTGAGCGCCGCGGCAATGCGCGCGAAGTCCGTCGTCTGTCCGATCGCGGCGATGACGGAGGCCTGATCGCCCGAGCCGTAACGGGTCAGCCACTAGGTCGCCGTTTGTGCGGCGCCCGCGCGCGCACCAGCATCGCCCGGCGGTGACAGCACGAGCGCCGCCACGACCGCCGCCATCACACCGGTGGACA
>CALFMR010000202.1 GCA_937880585.1 uncultured Acidobacteriota bacterium | reverse complement strand
TCACTGTCCCTTCTCGAGCCTCAGCGCCAGCCAGGCCGGCAGGCCGGCGGCCATGATGCGCTTCTGGGCGGCGGGGACGTCGTAGGCGACGCGGCGGAAGCGAATCGTGTGGCGGTCGAGGTCGAGCAGACCGTAGGCCGCCCGAGGGTCGCCGTCGCGGGGCTGGCCGACCGATCCGACGTTGATGAGCACCGGACCGGCCGCCGGCAGCCGCAGCTCGTCGTCGGCGAGTCCGTCGCCGGCCGACGCGCGGTCCGTCGTCTTCGTGAAGATGGCCGGCAGGTGCGTGTGGCCGTACAGGCAGATGCGCGTCGTGCACGCGGCCATCGCGCGCTCGGCGTCCGCGTTGTCGAACAGGTAGTGGTCCTCGTCGAACGGCGCGCCGTGACAGATCTCGACGTCCGGGTCGATCTGCAGCGGCCCCTTCGCCAGGTCGGCCAGCGTCTTCGTGGCCTCGGACGACAGCACGCCCTGCGTCCAGTCGACCGACTTGCGCGCCACTTCGTTGAAGAGAATCGGCGGCTCGAGGCCGGCGATGACCTTGTCGTGATTGCCGCGGATGAGGCCGGCGGGCGCCAGTTCGACGACACGCTCGATCGACGCGCTCGGCGCCGCGCCATAGCCGACGAGATCGCCGAGGCAGAGGACCGCGTCGTAGCCGATCGACGCGGCATCGGCGAGCACGGTGTCCAGGGCGTCGATGTTCGCGTGGATGTCGCTGATGACGAGATAGCGCACGGGGATCTCAGGAACGAGGCGCCGATCCGTCGAGGATGGGCGGCACGGTGGCGACGGCGTCGACGATCGCGTCGACCACCGCCGACGGCGAGGCGCGCGCGGCGTCGATGCGCACGTGCGCCAGCCGGTAGGCCTCGATGCGCGCGAGATAGAGCCGCTCGAGCGTACTCCGATCGGCCGCGAGCGGGCGCCGCCCGTCGAGCGGGATGCGCGGAATGATATCCGCCAGCGGCGCGTCGATCCACACCGAGACGCCGTCGCGGTTGATGGCCGCGCGGTTCTCGGCGTCGACGAACGTGCCGCCGCCGGTCGCCACGACCACGTGCCGCAGCGGCTGGACGAGCCGCAACATGTCGCGCTCGACCGCCCGGAACCGGGCTTCGCCGTGGCGGGCGAAGATGTCGGCCACGGTCAGCCGTTCCTGCCGTTCGATGAGCTCGTCGACGTCTTCGTGCCTCCATCGGAGGCGCTGGGCCAGCGCGCGGGCGATCGTGCTTTTGCCGCTCGCCATGAAACCCACCAGGTAGATCTTGTCTGCCGTCAACTTGAACCCCGTCCAGCTTATATGTTACTTACACGACGCGCATGTCCCTGGACGGGCACCTGATCCGCGTCGAGCTGCCGAGCACGTTCGAGTTGCTCGACATCGTCCAGCTCCTGAGCGACCGGCTCTCGACGCTGGCCGGTCTCGATGAGGACGCCGTCCACTGGGTCAGTGTCGCCGTCCGCGAGTCGGTCATCAACGCCATCAAGCACGGCAACCGCGAAGATCGCCGCAAGCACGTCACCGTGGAGATCGAGATCACGCCGCGCGCCGAACCGCGCGAGCTCGTCGTCCGCGTCCTCGACGAGGGCGAGGGCTTCGACGCCGAGCACATCGCCAATCCGCTCGACCCCGAGAACGTCCTGAAATCGAGCGGCCGGGGCATCTTCTTCATGCGCAACTTCATGGACGACGTGTCCATCGTCAAGCGGCCGGAGGGTGGGACGCTCGTTCGCATGACGAAGAAACTGGCCTGAGTGTCACTCGATCCCCGCTATCTCGCCACCGGCGTCGACGCCGCGCTCGAAGCCGGCCGCATCCACCGCCGGTACTTCCGGCAGCACCCCGACATCCACAAGAAGGGGCGCATCGACCTCGTCACCAACGCCGATCTCGAGGCGGAACGCATGTTCCGCGACCTCATCGCCCAGCGCTTTCCCGACCATGTCGTCGTCGGCGAGGAGGCGGGTGCCGTCGCGCCGCCCGAAGGACGATGCCGCTGGATTATCGATCCCGTGGACGGCACGACCAACTTTGCGCACGGGCTGGCCCTGTTCTGTGTCTCGATTGCCCTCGAGGTCGACGGCCAGTTGGCGCTCGGCGTGGTCTACGACCCGATCAACGAAGAGCTCTTCACCGCCGAACGCGGTGAGGGCGCGCGGCTCAACGGCGAGCCGATCCACGTCTCGATGTGCGCGGAGCTCGTCGATGGCCTGCTCGTCACCGGTTTCCCGTACACGATCCGCGAAGAGCGCCGGCGGCAGGTGGACGTCTTCGCCGCGTTCCTGCACGAAGCGCAGGCCGTGCGGCGGCTCGGCTCGGCGGCGCTCGATCTCTGCTACGTCGCGGCGGGCCGGCTCGACGGCTACTGGGAAGAACGCGTGTTTCCGTGGGACATTGCCGCGGGCGCGCTGCTCGTCGCCGAGGCCGGCGGCACGGTGACCGGCCTCGACAATCAGCCGTTCGACCCGTTCGGCCTCCAGATCCTCGCGACCAACGGGCCGCTGCACGAGCCGATGCTCGAGGTGATCCGCCGCGTCCATCAGGAAAGCGCGTAGCGATTGGCCTCCCGCGATGACACGGCCGATGGCGCGCGCGTTCCGGGCGGCAGGCCGCGGCCACCGGCCACGCTTGGCATCGATTCTGCTGAACTGGGCGTATATCGCGTGAACACAGGCATACGCGCGAGAGGAGCACATATGGCGCGAACATGGGCACGAGCCGGAGGACTGCTGTTGGGCGCACTGCTCATGGCGGTCCCGGCATCCGCGCAGGTCGTCCAGTCCTTCCAGGTGGGCGTCGGCGCCTTTTTCCCGCGCGGCTTCGACACGCGCGCCGACGGCGACACGCTCGTCGCCGATCTCACGGATCAGAACCCGCTGGCGTTCGAGATCAGCGACTTCAAGTCCGCGCAGTGGTTTGGCGAATGGGACGTCGCCTTTGGCGATCACGTCGAAGCCGGCGCCAATGTGGGCTTCCAGACGCGGCGCGTCCCGAGCCTCTATCGGGATCTCGTGGATGAATCCGGTCTCGACATCGAACAGGATCTGAAGCTGCGCGTCGTCCCGGTGACCGCCGTCGTGCGGTTCCTGCCGCTTGGCCGCATCGGCAGCGTGCAGCCATACGTCGGCGGCGGCGTCGGCGTGCTCAACTACCGCTACAGCGAGGACGGACAGTTCGTCGATCCGTCGGACAACAGCATCTTCACCGATCGCTTCACGACGACCGGCAACGCGCCGGTAGGCCTCCTGCTCGGCGGCGTACGCCTGCCGATCGGCGGCGACATCTACGGGATGGGCGTCGAGTACCGCTACCAGTGGGCGACGGGTGACACGGGCGGACTCGACAACGGCTTCCTCGGTGACAAGATCGATCTGAGCGGCGGCCAGTTGAACTTCTCGTTCCTCGTCAGGTTCTAGCAGGCAAGTCAGAGGTTCCAGGTCCCCCGGCCCTGAAGGGCCGGGGCCCCACAAACAGATTTCGTTTCCGTGGAGCCCTGAGCCTTCAGGCTCCGGGGAACCCGGAACCCGCGCCGCCGGTTCATGGCGCCGGCACGGGTGGCGCAGTCCGCCGATAGAGCGCCAGCCCGCCGCCTTCGGCGACCCGCGTGAATCCATCCAGAAATGACGCGTCGTCTTTCGCGCGCGCCGCCAGCACGTCGCCGCCTTCAGCGCGCTCCTCGATCAGAATCCACTCCACGTGCAGGCGCGGCCGCGCGACGGCCGCACTCCACAGGTCGCCGTTGCCTTCGTGCAGGTAGTTCGAGATCCGCAGCCCGTGGGCCGCGGTTTCCTGCATGTAGTGCGCGAGCGATCCCATGCTCGCGAGAATCAGCGTCCCGTCGTAGTTCGCGTCCAGATACGCGCTCACCGCGCGACGCCCCAGTCGATAGGGCGTCTCCCACTGGGCTTCCATGACCATCGGCGCGTGCGCGTCGAGCGGCGGCCGTTGATACATGACGAGCGCGCACAGTGCCGCCGCGGCCCACCCCTGCACACGGCGCGGCAGCGCGGCAACGGCGTAGGCCGCGAGCGCTCCGGCAGCGACGACGAGGGGAACCATGTAGCGAACGCGATGCGGATGGCCCTGGAAGAACGCCGCCAGTGGAAGCGCGGCGGCCGCAAGCAGCGCCACGGGCAACGCCGCCGCAATCGAACGTCGCGCGGCGATGAGGCACACGAGCGCGCCGGCGACTCCCACGACAACCAATGCCACGCCGCCGAGAGCCATCGTCGACGTTGCGACTTCAGTCATTGCCGCGAACGGTCGATGGAACGACGGATTGTCCGGCACGAAGAAGCCGGACGTCACGAACCAGCGGCCCGTCGCGCCCCAACCGAGGAACAGGAACGCCACGATCGCGAAGACAGCGTACGGCGCGAGCGCCCACGGCCGGCGCGTCCCGCGACGCCAGCCCTCGAGGGTCGCCAGCACGACGAGCGCCACGCCGACGCACCAGCCTTCGTACCGCGTCCACATGAGCGCGACGAGCACGCCGCCGGCCCAGTGGAGATGCCGTTGGTCCGGGTGCTCGATCCACGCGGCGACGGCCGCGAGCGCGCAGAACGACAACCCGAAGAGCAGCGGCTCGGTCATCGGCGTGCTCTGCAGATACAGCACGTCGGGATTGACGAGCACGATCGCCGGCGCGACGAGCGCGGCGGCCGCGGACTTCGTGTAGCGGTAGAGATACGCCGCGAGCGCCGCCAGGCCCACGGCCAGTTCCACGACGGACATCCCGGCCGACAGGTAGCCCGTGCGGAAGTTCCAGTCCCACTGCGTCGGCAGGATCTGGATGAGATGCGGCAGCGGCAGCCACACGGCGCCGAGCTGCCGCCATCCCGGCGTGAGGTTGTCGATCACCCGGCGCGCGACGACGAGATGGGCGCGCGCGTCGTAGTGGCTGAGTGTCAGCCCATGCCAGGCGTAGTCGACGGCCGCGGCCCCGCCGACGACGAGCGTGGCGGCGAAGACGAGCAGAACGAGTTGGCGAGTGCGTGGCGGAGCGTCCGATATAATCGTGGGGCCTGTGTGCGGCATGCGTGCGTGATTCCGGCCTGCCGACCATTGTAGATGCACCACCTCGCCGCGCTCCTGCACCGCCTCGTCCAAATCGTCCAGCCTCTCGCCGAACGGCTCGGCGCGCCCGGCCTGGCGATCGTTGCGTTTTTCGACTCGTCGTTCCTCTCGCTGCCCGAAGTCGCCGACGCGCTCATCGTCATCATGGTGATCCAGCGTCCGGGCGAGTGGCTCTACATCGCCGCGATGGCGACCGTGGGATCGGTGGCCGGCTGCTACGCGCTGTATCTCGTCGGCCGCGCGGGCGGGGAAGCGATCGTGCGAAAGCGTTTCAGCGAGCGGCGCCCGATGCCGTGCCGCCGCCGCTTGGCAACAGGCTCGGCAAGCGGCTCG
>CALFMR010000201.1 GCA_937880585.1 uncultured Acidobacteriota bacterium | reverse complement strand
GACTTCCTGCACCTGTGATTGGCCTGCATCGATGTTGTCGGTCCGCGTGCAGTAGCCGACGCTGTCGGGCGTCACACCCCAAACCGTCGCCAAGAACCACCGGTGCTTGCGATTGAGATACGTGAGATTCGCGCCGAAGTCCGACAAACGGCCGCCGATCTGCGCGCCGACGCCGAGCGTCCGGTCGCCGAGCATGTCGCTGAAAAGCGCCGACATGCCGCCGACGATCTCGGTCCCGAACAGGCCATTGATCGTGCCCGAGACCGTCGGCTCGCCCACGCCGTCGAGCGACAGCTTGTGCCGGTACGGCTCGGACGGCACCCGCGCGCCCGCCGGCGGCAGGCCGCGCGCCGAGTCGGCGAGGAACCGCGCGACGTCGCCCGAGGGACGCGACCAACCGGGCAGCAGCGCCGCCTCGGTCGATGCCTCCGGCGGCACGAGCGACACGATGTCGTCCGGATCGAGCACGTAGATGGCGTGGCCGTCGTTCTCGAACACGCTGAACGCCAGCCGGCCGGTCGCACGCGACGCGCTCAGCGCCGGACTCGTCGTCGTGATGCCTGCGATGCCGGTCGGCACGGTCGACAGCCGCTCGATCGGGCCGCCGTCAATCGGCATGCGATAGAGATTGCTGACACCGTCCGGATCCGCGATGAACGTCACCTCGCGGCCGTCGGCGGAGACCTGCGGGCTGAGGTGCTTGCCGGTGAGAAACGCCGCAATCGGCCGCACGGCGCGCGTCGTCGTATCGAGCGCGGCCAGCCGCAGCGGACCTGCCTGAAGCGTGGTGAGATTCGTGCTGAAGCGCTCGGTGACGAAGACGATCGTCCGGCCGTCGGGCGTGAACGTCGGCTGCAGGTCCGCGTAGGCGTCGTCGGTGAGCCGCTCGAGACGCCCGTCCTCGGCGAGCCAGCAGCGGTAGAGATCGAACAGGCCACCCGCGTTGCCCGCGAGCACGATGGATTGGCCGTCGGGCGCGTAGCTCGGATTGATCGCGTCGTCGAGGCCCTCGAGCGGGATCTCGCGCATCACGCCGCCCGATCGCGGGTTGACGAGCACGAGCATCGGACGTCCGCCGCGCAGGGCCGTCATGGCGAGCGTGCGTCCATCGGGACTCCACGCGCCCGCTGAATTCAGGAACTCGAGGCTCTCGAAGTGCGGATCGGTCGCCGACTGGAGCAGGCGGCGCTCGATATGGCCGGTGTCCGCGTTGGCGAGATACAGATCGATCGAGAAGCGATCGCGCTCCGAGAAGAACGCGATCTCGCGCCCGTCGGGACTGATCTCCGGCCCGACGTTGTACTGCGATACGTGTTCGTCGGACGCGATGACGCGCCGCGGCCGGCTCTCGGCCGGCCCGAGATCCTGTCCGACGACGTCGGCGCGGCTGACGATCGCGTTGTGCCACTCGGTGGTGAGCGTGTCGGGATCGGTGCCGAGTTGGCGTGCGAGTCCCGCGAGATCGAAGCGGGGATTGGCCGCCGATCGAATGAGCGACGCCACCGTACGGTCGCCGTACTTCGCGCCGATGTACGCCCAGAACGCGTGGCCCCAGCGGTAGGGAAAATATTTCGGGTCATCGAGATCGCGCACGCGCGGCAACTTCTCGCGCAGCGCCGCATCGCGGAGCCACATCGCGGTCTGTGCGTCGACCGGGCCGAGCGACAGATATTCCGCCATGCCCTCGACGAACCAGAGCGGATACGCCAGGATGCCGGGCGCCTCGCCGACGTTGTCGTGCGGATCGTCGCCCGTGATGTCGAACTGGAACGCGTGCACGAGCTCGTGCCCGAGCACGTGATCCGTATCGGCGAGCGATCCGCCCATGGGAATGACGACGCGGCGTTTGAGCGCCTCGGTGACACCACCCGTGCCTTCGCCGATGAGGCCTTCGATCGCGTTCGTCTGACGGAAGTGCGCCGGCGATGCGTAGAGGATGATCGGCTGCCGTCCGCGCAGATCGTGACTGAAGAAGCGCGAGAGCCGCGCGTACCACCGCTCGGCCATGCGCGCCACGAGGTGCGCGGCCGCTTCTTCTTCCGGATAGTAGTGAACGTCGAAGTGCTCGGTCTGGAGGACCTGGAACTGGAACGTGCGGTACTGCACTTTGTTGCGGCCGAAGTACTGCGCGCTGGCGACGGCGGGCACGACGAAGAGCGCCGCGATGAGGCAGCCGATCGCATACCAGGTCTGCCGCCTCGTCATCAGCAGGCTCCTCCCGCGAACACGACACGGACCGTCGTCCCGTTTCAGGTAAGATCCGGACAGCGGTCCGCGACACGGGACAGACAGAGGACGAACGTCGATTATGGCACCAGCCGAAACCGCCGGGCGCACGGTGTTCTGCGCCAAGCTCAAGCAGGAACTGCCGGGCCTCGACGCGCCGCCGTGGCCGGGCGCGCTCGGTCAGCGCGTCTACGAGCACATCTCGCGCGAGGCGTGGGAGCTCTGGGAAGAGCGCATGAAGATGATCCTCAACGAGTACCGCCTGCTGCCCTTCCAGAAGGAAGCGCAGCAGCTCATCGCGACGCAGATGGAAGAATTCCTGTTCGGCGAGGGCGACGCGACGCCGCCCGAGTACACGCCGGGCCACTGACGTCCGCGCGTCCCGCATGCCGCTCACCGAGTACAAGCGCAAGCGCGATTTCACGAAATCGCCCGAGCCCGAGGGCGCCGAACCCAAGGCGCACGGCGCCAGCGCGCCGCTGTTCTTCTGCGTCCAGAAACACCTCGCGAGCCACCTGCACTACGACTTCCGCCTGGAATACAAGGGCACGCTGCTCTCGTGGGCGGTGCCGAAGGGCCCGTCGCTCGATCCGACGATCAAACGACTCGCCATGCACGTCGAGGATCATCCCGTCGAGTACGGCGACTTCGAGGGCGTCATCCCTGAAGGCTACGGTGCGGGCATCGTGATGCTGTGGGACCGCGGCACGTGGACGCCCGAGGTCGACGACGTCGACGCCGCGCTCGCCAAGGGCGACCTGAAGTTCACGCTCGACGGCTACAAGCTGAAGGGATCGTGGGCGCTCGTGCGCACGCGCGGCTACGGCGGCAATCGCGGCGACGGCCGGAGCTGGCTGCTCATCAAGCACCGCGACGACTGGGCGGGCGACGTGGACATCGCGACCTTCGCGCCGCTCAGCGTGAAATCGAACCAGGACTTCGCCGAGATCCTCGCCGAGGACAACCCCGCCGTCTGGGCGACCAATCGTCCCGCCACCGGCGGCGACGCGGGCGCGCTGCTCCGCGACGCCATCGAGCGCGCGGCGGCAATCAAAGCGGGGCGCGCGAAGGAGCCACTCCCCCGCCCCGAGAAATCCACCCGCGCGAAGACCGCAAAAAAGACGACGGGGCGGAAGAAGAAATCAAGTTAGAACTTCTAACTTTTCAAGACTGCTTTTTCCCCCAACAGTCGTTCCGCCAGCGCCATCCAGACGGCGGCCAGCAGGCGGCGGCGGTCGTGGCGGGCGATGGCTCGTCGCCAGAAGGCACCTTCAATCAACTCGACACCCGGCGGCAGCGTGCCGAGGGCGAGCGGCGCTTTGTGTTCACTCGCGTAGCGATCGAGCACGTCCGGGCCGGGCACCGCGCTGTTGAAGACGAGCACGTCCACGTCGCGGCCGATCGCACGTGTGAGCCGCGCCACCGCGTCGGCGGCGGTGAAGCTCGCCATCCCGCGTCCCTCGGTGAGTAGATTGGCGACGACGATGATCGGTCCCTGCATCTCGGCGAGCGCTTCGCGGCAGCCGTCGACGAGGAAAATCGGCAGGAGGCTCGTGAAGAAGCTGCCCGGACCGACGATGACCGCGTCGAGCGATCGGATGGCGGCCGCGACCGACGGATGGATGGCGGCCGGCGGATCCAGCCACAGCTTCTCAATCGGCCGGCCAGCCGCCTGTCCCTGATCGACGGCGACTTCGCCGCGCGAGATCGATCCGTCGCGGTGCTCGGCGCAAAGCGTCGATCGCTCCACGGTGATCGGCCAGACGTGGCCGCGGCAGCCGAGAAGCGCGCGCAGGCCGTCGACCGCCGCGAGGAAATCGCCGCCGGTGTACTGCTCCATCATCGACAGCAGCAGGTTGCCGCCGGTGTGCCCCGCCAGACGGCCGTGCTCGAGCATGGGCAGACGCGCGAGCAGGATTTCGCGCGCCTCGCGCTCGTTGCGGGCGAGCGCCAACGCACACTTCAGCACGTCACCCGGTGGCAGGACGCCGAGCGCGTCGCGCAACTGTCCCGACGACCCGCCGCTGTCGAACATCGTGACGACCGCATGAAGGTCGATCCAGGGATTGCTCTTCAAACCACCGAGCAGGCTGGGCAGGCCCGTGCCGCCGCCGAAGCACCCAACCTTGAGGACGCGTAGTTGCACGCCGTCATTCTATCCACCGGCCGCCACCGCGAGCACGGGATCGTGCGAGCCGACATGGAACCAGCAGCGCGCCTCATTCGTCGTTAGAATGGCGACGTGCCCGATACCCTGACTCTCTCGGCGTCCGAACGCCGTGCGTTCGATCGGCTGGCGGCGGATCTCGTACGCGTGCTCGGACCGCGCTTCCAGGCGCTCGTCGCCACGGGCCCCACGTCGAGCGCCGCCTTCGCGTCGGCCATCAGCGCGGCGGACCTCGAAGCGCTGGCTGCGCTCGCCGGCACCTGGCGGCACGACGGGCTGGACATCCCGCTGCTCCTCACGCCCGACGAATTCACGCGCTCGCTCGACGTCTTCCCCCTCGAGTACCAAACGATCATCGACCGGCACGTCGTCATCACCGGCCATCCGCCGTTCGACCACGCGCGTGTGGATCCCGACGACCTGCGGCGCGCGTGCGAGGTGCAGGCGAAAGGTCATCTCATCCATCTACGGCAGGGCTGGATCACCGCGGCCGGCCACGAAGAAGAGCTGGCTGCGCTCGTCGTGCACTCGGCTCCGGCGCTGGCCGCGCTCCTCGCGAGTGTGGCGCGGCTCGATGCGCATGCCGCCTCCGAACCGAACCCGGCGCGAGCCGGCGCGCGGCTGGCCGGTCTACCTGACGCGCTCGTCGGCCGCGTCCTGGCGCTCATCCGCGAGCCCGGCGGTGCGTCGGCCGTCGTCGCCGATCTGCCGGCCTATCTCCAGGCCACCGAAACCCTGTGGACGTTCGTCGACACGTGGCACGCGCGCTGACCCGGATCGCCGCCGGCGTCGTGCTCGTCCTCGGCATCGTCCTCACGATGCCGCGGACGGCACGCGCGCAGGATCTGCCCAACCTGACGGCGCCGGTCAACGACTTCGCGCACGTCATCGACGCGGCGAGCGCGCAAACGCTCGACGCGCGCATCCGCGCGCTCCAGGCCGCGAGCGGCGACGTGGTCGTCGTCGCCACGGTCAAGACGACGTCGCCCGACACGATCGAACAGTACGCGGTGCAGCTCTTCGAGCATGCCGGCATCGGCCAGAAGGGCAAGGACAACGGCGTCCTGATTTTGGTCGCCGTCGACGATCACCACGTCCGCATCGAGACGGGCTACGGGCTCGAGGAATACATCACCGACGGCTTCGCGGGCGACACGATCCGGCAGGATTTCCTGCCGGCATTCCGGCAAGGCCAGTACGGTCCCGGCCTCGTGAACGGCGCGACGCGCGTCATCCAGCGCATCGCCAGCGCGCGTGGCGTCACGTTGACCGGCGTGCCGGCGGCGCCCGCGCGGCGTGACAACGGCGGCCATCTCTCGGTCGGCGCGGCCATTATCGTCTTCATCATCATCCTGCTGGTGATCAGCTTCGCGTCGCGCGGTGGCGGATCGTCTGGCTTCGGACCGGGCGGGCGCCGGCGCGGCGGCCTTGGCGGGTTCGGCGGCTTCGGTGGGTTCGGCGGTGGTTTCGGAGGACGCGGCGGCGGGTTCGGTGGCGGAGGCGGTGGCGGATTCGGCGGGTTTGGCGGCGGCATGAGCGGCGGCGGCGGCGCATCGGGCGGCTGGTAACGCACGCGCGAGCGCACCGCGCACGACAAGTTGCAGTAGAGTGACCGACAGGAGCATCGACATGACACGAAGCTGGCTGCGATCGACAGCGGGCCTCAGCGCGCTGGTCATCCTCGCGTGGGTGACGTCCGGCTGTTCGTACAACACGTTCACGACACAGGAAGAGGCCATCAAGGCGCAGTGGGGCCAGGTCGAAAATCAGCTCCAGCGGCGCAACGACCTCATCCCCAACCTGGTCAGCACGGTGAAGGGCTACGCACAGCAGGAGCGCGACGTGTTCCAGGCCGTCGATGACGCACGCGCGAAGCTCGCGGGCGCGACGACGCCGTCGGACAAAATCGCCGCGGCGAACCAGGAATCGGCGGCGCTCTCGCGTCTGCTCGTCGTCGTGGAGAACTACCCGCAGCTCAAGTCGAACGAGACATTCGCGCGGCTGATGGATGAGCTGTCCGGCACCGAGAACCGGCTGGCGGTCGAGCGCATGCGCTACAACCAGCGCGTGCAGGAGTACGACACGCAGCGGCGCAAGTTCCCGTCGAACATCACGGCGAAGGTCTTCGGCTTCAAGGAATATCCGTACTTCGACGCGCCCGCCTCGGCCGAGGCCGTGCCGAAGGTCGACTTCTCGCGATAGGTGCGCCGATGAGTGTGGAGGCCCTTCGCGCCGAGCTCGATCATGAGATGGCGCTGACGCGCCGTGTGCTCGAGCGCGTGCCCGAGCACGCGTTCGACTGGAAGCCGCACGAGAAGTCGTCGTCGCTCGGTAGCTTGGCGACGCATCTCGCGCGGCTCCCGCACTGGGGCGCCGACATCGTCGAGCGGTCCGAGTACGACTTCGCGACGGCCCCGGCGCCCGCTGCCCCACCGGCGACGCGCGCCGAGCTGCTGGCGGCGTTCGACGCGCACGTCGCGGACGCGCGACGCGCGATCGAGGCGCGGAGCGAGGCTGAGCTCGACGCGCCGTGGGTGCTGAAGCGCGGCGGACACACGGTGTTGTCCATGCCGCGCAGCACGGCGGTCCGCCAGCTCCTCATCCACCACATGATTCATCATCGCGGCCAGATGACGGTGTACCTGCGGCTGCAGGGCGTGCCGCTGCCGCCCATTTACGGACCGACAGCCGACGAGCGTCCGTGACGCGAGGGCTCGCGCTCGCGGGCGCGCTGCTCGTCTTCGCGCTCCTCGTCACCGCCAACTCATCCGGCTATCGCTACGGTGTCTCGGACCAGGCGTTCTACGCGCCGGCCGTCGAGCTCGCCGCACATCCCACGCTCTTTCCGCGTGACCGTGACGTCCTCGCGACGCAGACCAAGCTCTGGCTCGGCGACGAGGTGCTGGGCTGGCTCGTCACGACCACTGGCGTCGACGTCCCGACGCTGTTCTTCCTTCTCTATCTCGTCACGGTCGCGGCTTTTGCCGCAGGTGCGTTCGCACTCGCGCGGGCGCTCGGCGCCGATTGGTGGACGTCGGCCGCCTTTCTCACACTGCTGACGCTGCGACATCGGGTCGCGCGCACCGGCGCCAACACGTTCGAAGGCTACATGCACCCGCGCGTGCTGGCGTTCGCCGTCGGTCTGGCGGCGCTCGCCTTCGTCCTGCGGCGGCGCTGGCTGGCCGGCACGGTGCTCATCGTCGTCGCGGGCGTCGTCCATCCGACGACGGCGGTCTGGTTTGCCGCGGCGGCCGCGACGATGGCGGTTGTGTCGAGTGTGCATCGCACGCGGATTGTCATCGGGCTGGCGGCCGTTGCGGCGATTGCGATACTCGTTGGACACAGGCTTATCGCTGGACGGCTGGTCGTCATGGATCCGGCCTGGCTCGCGGTGTTCGCCGATCGCTACTACCTGTTCGCGGCGCAGTGGCCGCTCTACGCGTGGATCACCAACCTGCTCTATCCGAAGGGCCTGGAGGTCGCCGTCGCCACCGACAC
>CALFMR010000200.1 GCA_937880585.1 uncultured Acidobacteriota bacterium | reverse complement strand
GCCCTTCGCGATGATGTTCATCCAGGGCGACTTCGAGATCGAAGGACAGCCGAAGCCGACGATCGACGTCGGCATCCCGAAGATCGACGCGGGCTATTTCAAGACCATGGGGATTCCGGTGCTGGCGGGGCGTGAGTTCACGGCGTCCGACACGACCGCCGCGCCGAACGTGGCGATCGTCAGCGAGCGCGTCGTGCGTGAGTATTTCCCGGGCGGCGCGCGCGAAGCGCTCGGTCAACGCGTGCGCATCTGGGGCAACCGCGAGTGGCTGACCGTCGTGGGCGTGGTCGCCGACATCCGCCAGCGGGGACTGACCCAGGACATCCAGCCGATGATCTACGCACCGTTCCAGCAGGATCGCAGCGGGCTCCTGCGATTCGTGTCGTTCGTCGCCCGCACGACCGATCCTGCCGCGGCGGCGCAGGGCATCCGCGCGGAGATTCGGCGCGCCGCGCCTGATCTGCCAATCGAGAGCGCGGTCACGATGGACGACGCGGTGGCGGCGTCGGTCGCGGAGCCGCGTTTCCGGATGGTGCTGTTGGGGCTGTTCGCCGGGGCCGCGATGCTCATCGCGACGTGCGGCCTCTACGGACTGATGGCCTACGCGGTGACGCAGCGCCGTCGCGAGATCGGCGTGCGGATGGCGCTCGGCGCCACACGCCGTGACGTGCAGCGCCTCGTGCTCGGGCGCGCGCTTCGCATTGTCGCCGTTGGACTCGTCATCGGCCTGGTGGGAGCCGTCGGCGTGACGCGCGTGCTGCAGACGTTCCTGTTCGGCGTGACGCCGACCGATCCGATCGCGTTCGCGGCAGTGACGCTGCTGCTGTTGGCTGTCGGCGTGCTCGCGGCGTGGCTGCCCGCGCGCCGCGCGACGAGGATCGATCCCTCGGCCGCACTGCGCGCGGAATAGCCGTCAACCCATGAAAACAGGCCGCTACTTGCAGACCTGCGTCGTCGCGGTCGTCACATACGTCGTCGTCACGGAGTCGCCGCCCGAGCTGCAGGTCTGCGACGTCGGGTTGCCGTTCGTGTCGTAGCGCAGGACGCAGGTGAGAGGCTGTAGGCCGCTGGCCGTGTTCACGCTGGTCATCGAGCGCTGCGCGTCGTCGTACGAGTAAGTCACCGTATTCGAGCCCGCGCTTCCCGCGAGCGGACGGCCGCTCGCATCCCAGGACGTGAAGGTCGTCACGTAGCCGAGCTCGACGAGGTCGGTCGCCGTCAGTCGTCCCTGCCCATCGTAGGTGTAGTTCAAGGTCGACGATGACGAGCCGGACGTGCCCGTCGCGGACGAGACGACCGAGAGGACGTGCTGGAGCGGCGGAATGACGGTGATTTCGTCGACCAGCGACGCGCGCGAGGGATACGTCGACGTCTGCGTCGTCGTGCTCGATGCGCCCGTGGTGTCCGACGCCTGGATCGTGCAGACGATCTGATTCGTATCCGAGTGGAACGAGCAGTTGGTCGTCGTTTGACTGGTCACGGTGCCCGTGATCGTCGTGCCCGTGGACGCCGTGGCCAGCGTCCGGCAACTGCCTCCGGTCGGCGTCACCGTGCCGCCTGGCGTATTCGATCCGCCCGTCTGTCCAGGTCCGACGGGTGAGTCGTTCGATCCCGAACATCCCGCCAACGCACACGCCATCGCGAACGCGACAATCCCCGCCGTCGCACGTGCTCGAACAGCCATCCCGCACACCTCCATGTGAGCGGGCGATCTTACTCCGTCCGCAGCGCGCGCATGGGATCGATGCGGGCGGCGCGGAGCGCGGGGAGGATGCCGGCGGCGCAGGCCATCACGAGTAAGAGCAGAACGGCGGCCGCGATGACGACCGCGTCCGCACTCTGCATCTGGTAGAGCAGCGACGCGAGGTACCGTCCGAGCACGAGCGCCAGGCCGACGCCGATGAGGCCGCCGACGACGGTCATGCGTGCGAGCTGGCGCGCGACGAGACGGCCGATCATGAGGGGCGCGGCGCCGAGCGCCATGCGCAGGCCGAACTCGCGCGTGCGCTGCGACACCGTGTAGGCGAGCACGCCGTACAGGCCGATGCCCGCCAGCAGCGTCGCGCCGATGGCGAACGCCGCGGCGAGCGTCGTGATCGTCCGATCGACGGCCGTATTGTCACGCACCTGTTCGGGCATGGTGCGAAGCTCCATGACGGGCAGGTTCGCGTCGAGCCGATGGAGCGTCGCCGGGATCGCGTGGACGATCGACGCCGGGTCGATGCGCGTACGGACGTAGTAGACGAGATAGCCGAGGTGCTCGTCCTGGCGATAGGGGAGATACAGCAGCGGCGGCACGTCCTGCTTGACCTCGCTGTAGTGCGCGTCGGCGACGACGCCGACGATCTCGGTGTCGAAGGGATCCTTGCTGTCCGGACCGCCTTGCCGCAGACGCATGCCGACGGCGCCGCGATCCAGCTTGAACTTCTTGACGAACGCCTCGTTGACGATGGCGACCTTCGGTGCCTTCAGCGTGTCGGTCTTCGTGAAGTCGCGTCCCGCCAGCATGGGAATGCCGACCGTACGGAAGAAGTCCGGACCAATCTCGTTGAACCGTGAGCCGATGTCGGTGTCCGGTCCGGCTTCGAAGCCCTGCACCATCACGCCGGTGCCCCAGTTGTCGCCGGCGATGAGCGGCACGACCGCGCTGCTGACGCTCTCGACGCCGGGCGTGGCCGCAAGCGCGTCTTCGACCTGTTCGAACAGCGCTCGAGAATGTTCGGGCGTGTACCCGTTGCCGGCCGGCGCGATGCCGAACGTGACGAGGTGATCGACCTGGATGCCAAGGTCGACGCGGCTGATGTTGGCGAGGCTCTTCGTGAAAAGGCCCGCGCCGATGAGCAGCAGCATCGACAACGTGATCTGCGCCGTCACGAGCGCCGTGCGGAACCGTGCCGCGGCCTTGCCGCCCGAGGGTTGGCCGGCCTGGTTCTTCAGCGTGATCGCCAGATTCGGCCGCGTGCTGTGCAAGGCCGGGAAGAGTCCGAAGAGCAGTCCCGTGCCGATCGAGAGGGCCGCCGAGAATAGAAGGACGGCGGGATCGAGGCGGAAGGTGAGCGTTGCGGCTTGCTGCGCGGGGAGCAGCGATCCGATGAACGCCAGCGTGCCGTAGGCGATGCCCAGTCCGACGAGCCCACCGGCGATTGCGAGCAGGCACGACTCGGTGAGCAATTGCGTGATGAGATGCCGCCGGCCGGCGCCAATCGACAGCCGAATCGCCATCTCGCCCTCTCGGGCTGCCGATCGCGCGAGCAGCAGGTTGGCGACGTTCGCGCACGCGATGAGCAGTACGAGGCCCGTCAGGATGAAGAGGAAGGTGAGCGGCCCCCGCGCCCCTTCCCGCAGGCTGCTCTGTCCGCGCGCGCCAGGCGTGAGGAGGATCGGCTTCGCCTTGAACCGCGCCATCGTCTGGTCGCTCATCCCCTTCTGAAGCGGGGCCTCCACGCCGGTGACGATCTGGCGGTACTGCTCGCCGAGCGTTGCGCGCGCCTGGTCGATCGTCACGCCGGGCCGCAGCCGCGCGAAGAGATAGGCCCAGTACGCGCGTCGATCGTTGAAGTTGTCCCAGGTCGGGTCGAGCAGATGCCGCGTCGTGATCGGCGCGAAGATCTGCGGCCGCGCACCGGCGGTCGTGCCCGTGAATCCCCGCGGCGCGATGCCGACGATCGTCATCGACACGCCATTGACCACGATCGATTGGCCGACGACCGATGGATTGGTCGCGAAGCGCGATTCCCAGTAGTCGTAGGCGAGCACGACCGCGCGCGGCTCGCCAAGGACCGCGTCGTCTGACGGCGCGAGCAGCCGGCCAGCGGCCGGCGCGAGACCCAGCGTCGGGAAGTAGCTGCCCGACACGTACATCATGTCTTCGGCGGTCGTCTGGCCGTCGTAGGCCAGGTTGCATTGAGAGAGCACGTGCGCCGCGATGCCGCTGAACACCGTCTGCTGCCGTTCGAGGTCGCGGAACATCGGGTAGCTGAAGACGACATCGCAGTCGCCCGCACGGCCGCAGCTCGTCGACCCGGGTTTGGGGCCGGGCGCGGCCAGATTCACCAGCGCGTCAGGCGTCGGCACCGGCAGCGGCTGCAGCAGCAGCTCGTGGAACAACGAGAAGATGGCCGCGTTCGCCCCGATGCCGAGCGCGAGCGACGCGACGGCAATGGCCGTGAGGAACGGGGCCTTCAGGAGCGTCCGGAACGCGAGGCGGAAGTTGGGCATGGTGGTTGTCGCATGAGACGAGTTCTGTCGCCGAAAAGTTGGCAGGAACCACCAATGGCGGCGGTCAGGCGCTGCTGTTCATCGGCCGCGATCGATCGCTCGTCCGGGTGAGGAGACCATTCATCGATTTCCGATAGGGGCCACGACACAGGGCCGCTAGCGTACACGTGCCCCGCGATCGGGCGCACATGTTCTCGCCTGTCCCTGAAATCGAGGTCCTCATGGTTCGTCATCCGCGGCACGTGCCGCGCGCGCAGTCCTTTTCGTCCGTATCGTTCGTTGGTCTCTTGCTCGTCATCGCGGTCATGCTCGTCGCCCCTCGCGCCGCGAGTGCTCAGGAGTCGGCCGGCGCGGGCGCCGTCACCGGCACGGTCACCGATCCGACGGGCGGCGTCCTCGTCAGCGCGACGGTCACGATTACGAACCCGGTCACCGGCCTGACGCGTACGGAGACGACCGACGGGGCCGGCAAGTTCGCGTTTCGCAATCTGCCTTACAACTCGTACCACGTCGTCATCGCGGCGCAGGGTTTCGAGTCGATCGCGCGCGATGCCGACGTGCGCTCGAGCCTGCCCGTCAATCTGGCCGTCACGCTGCAGCTCGGCGGCGCCACCACGTCGGTGGAGGTGACGGGCGAAGATCTCATCGAGCAGGATCCGACGGCGCACACCGACGTCGACCAGAGCCTCGTCGCGCGCCTGCCAGTCGAGGCGGCGTCGGGCCTCAACCAGGCGATCACGCTCGCGGCGCCGGGCATTGTCGCCGATTCGAACGGGTTCTTCCATCCCATTGGCGATCACGCGCAGACGCAGTTCGCGATCGACAACCAGCCGGTCACCGACCAGCAGAGCCGCGTCTACTCGAACCAGATCTCATCCGATGCCGTGCAGTCGATGGAGGTCGTGACGGGCGTCGCGCCCGCGGAGTACGGCGGCAAGAGCAGTCTCGTCGTGCAGATCGTGACCAAGTCAGGTCTCGATCAGCCGAAGCCGACCGGCAGCGCATCGTTCAGCTTCGGGTCGTTCACGACGCCGACGGCCGACGCGAACGTCGGCATCGGCGCCAAGACGGTCGGCAACTTCGCGTCGTTCAGCGGACTGCGGACCGATCGGTATCTCGACACGCCGGAGTTCGACCCGCTCCACGCCGATGGCCACAGCGCGTCGTTCTTCGACCGGTTCGACACGCGGTCGACGACGGCCGGCGCGCTGCACGTCAACGTGCAGGCGGCGCGGTCGTCCTTCGACATCCCGAACACCTTCGACCAGGCCGCGGCCGGTCAGGACCAGCATCAAGACATCACGAGCTACAACATCGCACCGGGATACTCGCGCGTGCTCAACCCGAACGCGGTGCTGACCGCGAACGCGTATCTGCGTCAGGACCGCGTCAACTACGCGCCGAGCGACGATCCGTTCGCCGACACGCCCGCGACCATGGCCCAGCATCGCCAGCTGCGAGACGGCGGCTTGAAGGTCGATCTCGCCTACGTCCGCGGCCGGCACAACGTGAAGGTCGGCGGCACGATCGACGCGACGGCGCTCGATGAGCACTTCGCGCTCGGTCTGACCGATCCCACGTTCAACGCGCCGTGCGCCGACGCGGACGGCAATCCGTCCGACGACACGACGGTTATGGATCCGGCCGAGTGCGGCGGCCTCGCGCTCGTCGCGAACGATGCGTTCGTTCCGGGACTGCTGCCATTCGACCTCTCGCGTGGCGGCGTCAACTTCGTCTTCGACGGCTCGCGCACGATCAAGACGCAGGCCGTTTACATCCAGGATGAAATCAAAGCCGGACCCGCCACGTTCAACCTCGGCCTGCGCGCCGATCACTATGACGGCCTGACGACGGCGTCGCTCGTCGAGCCGCGGCTCGGGGTGGCCGTGCAGGCGCGGCCGGGCACGATCCTGCGCGCGTCGTTCGGCCGCACGCTCGAGACGCCGTACAACGAGAACCTGCTGCTCTCGAGCGCGACCGGCACGAACGGCCTGGCGGACTCGGTCTTCGGTGCCGAGGCCGTCGACCCGCTGCACGCCGGCACCCGGCGTGAGCTCGAGCTCGGCGTGCAGCAGGGGTTCGGGAGCTGGGTAGTTGCCGACCTGAGTTATCTGCGCAAGCACACTACGAACGCGTACGACTTCGACGTGCTCTTCGACACGCCCATCGTCTTTCCGATTAGTTGGGATCACTCGGACATCAGCAGCATCAGCGGGCGGATCAACCTCGTGCCGCACCACGGTCTGAGCGCGTTCACGGTCTTCGGCCACAACGTGGCGCGGTTCTACAATCCCGAGAACGGCGGGCTACTGTTCGATTCGCCGCTGCCCGACGGCGTGTTCCGCATCGATCACGATCAGGCGTTCCAGCAGACGACCAACGTCCAATATGTGATCGACAAGTCGCG
>CALFMR010000199.1 GCA_937880585.1 uncultured Acidobacteriota bacterium | reverse complement strand
GCTCCGTGCGCAGATGCGCGCCATGCACAAACGACACGGTTCGCGACGCCACGTCGTGGGCATCGGCGCAACGCCGCGTGCAGTTGGGCGAAGTGGTAGATTCGGAAACTGGCATGCGAGTTGAACTCCCGGAGCTGCTGTCGGTGCTCTCGCACGAGTTGCGCGGGCCGCTCGGTATCGTGCAGGGGTACCTGCGCTTGATCCAGCGGCAACGATCGCCGGGCGATCCCGATGCGCCGATCATCACGGCCATGCTCGAAGCCACGGGCCGGCTGGCCGCCATCGGCCGGCAGGCGGCCGATCTTCGCGCCTGGTGCGGGCCGCATCCAGCCGACACCGCGACGGACGTGGCGGCACGTGAGCTCGCCGCGACCGCGGTCCGCGCGTCCGATGGTCTGCTGGCCGTGACGGCGGGCGCGGACGCCTGCGAGGCGATCGTTCGCGTCCTCGACCTGGACGCCGTCGCGGCGGCGCTCGCGGCACTCGGCGTCCTCGTCTCGCGCGAACGCGGCGCGCGCGACGTCTCGCTCGACGTGGCCGGCGCGGCCGATCATGTCACGTTCACAGTGATCCCCGCGCCGGGCGGCGCGGGACCCGCCATGCCGTCGTCGGCAGTAGTCTTCGATCGCGGAGGCCAGGGGCTGTCGCTCGTCGTCGCCTCCTACGTGCTCGACGCGCACGGCGCCGTCGTGGCGCCCGCTGATCCGCCAGGCTCCATACAGGTTCGCTTTGCTCGAGGAAGGACGACCGCGTGACGCCAGCCCGACTTGCCGTTGTCGACGATGACCCCGCGTTCAGCCAGTACCTGGCCACGGTGCTCGGATCGCGCGGCTATGAGGTGACCGCCTACACGAGCGGCGCCGATCTGTTGCGCGCGCTCGTCCGCGGACCGGCGCCAGACGTCGTGCTGCTCGACGTGCTCATGCCCGGCATGGACGGCCTCGAGACATTGCGCGCGATCCGCACGGCGCATCCAGGCGTGCAGGTGATCATGCTGTCGGGCACGCAGGTGCCGGCGACGATCGTCGATGCCGTCAGGCTCGGCGCGGTCGACTACGTCGTCAAGCCGGATGACCCCGAAGGCTTCGGCGAGGCCGCGCTCGAGGCGGCCATCCGCGGCGCGGTCGAGAAGGTGACGCTGACGGGCGAGATCGCGCGCCTGCGCGCGCAGGTCGCCGACGACCCCGACGGCGCGCAGCCGTGCTGGGGATCGGGCGCGGCAATGCGCCAGGTGCTGACGATGATCGAGCGCGTCGCCGACAGCGACGTGAGCGTGCTCATCTCGGGCGAGAGCGGCGTCGGCAAGGAGGTCATCGCGCGCGAGCTGCACCGCCGGTCGATGCGCCGCACGCACAACTTCGTCAAGGTGAACTGCGCGGCGCTGCCGACCGAGCTGCTCGAGAGCGAGCTGTTCGGCCACGAGCGCGGCGCGTTCACGGGCGCGCAAAACGCGCGCGTCGGCAAGTTCGAGTTCGCCAACGACGGCACGATCATGCTCGACGAGATCGGCGAGATGCCCCAGCCGCTCCAGGCCAAGCTCTTGCACGTCCTGCAGGACCGCGAGTTCACGCGGCTCGGCAGCAACCGGCCGATTGCCGTCGACGTTCGCGTCATCGCCGCGACCAACCGCGACATGGAGCAGATGATCCGCGCGGGCCAGTTCCGCGAGGATCTGTACTATCGCCTGCAGGTGATCGAGATCCGCGTCCCGCCCTTGCGCGAGCGGCGCGACGAGATCGTCCCGCTCGTCGAGTTCTTCCTCGTGAAGTACGCGGCGCGCTACGGCCGGCCGGCGGCGAAACCGTCGGCGCGCCTGCGCGAGGCGTTTCTCAACTACCCGTGGCCCGGCAACGTGCGCGAGCTCGAGAACGTGCTGAAGCGGTTCGTCATTCTTCAGGACGAGGACATGGTCCTCGCCGAGCTGCAGCGCGCGAAGCTGGCCGATCCGGTGTTCGCGCCGGCCGCGCCCAACGGCGTGCGCGCGATGCCGCCGCCGCTTCGCGAACCGCCAGTCGAACGGGCGCCGGCGTTCGATGACGTCGCCGCGCCGCTGGCCGACGTCGCGGCCGACGCGCCGTCTCCGGAGGGAGACTCGGCGCCGTCGAAGCTCCCTGAGCTCGCGCGCCGCGCAGCGCTTTCGGCCGAGCGCGAGGCGATCCAACAGGCGCTCGATCGCTTCCGCTGGAACCGCCGCAAGGCCGCGCAACTGCTCGGCGTGAGCTACAAGACCCTGTTGAACAAGATGAAGGAGTGCGGGATCAGCGCGCCGAACGAGTAGCGACGCTGGCCTCTCGGCCGCGCGTCGCCTCGACGAGCGCCATCACGCGCGCGACGACCTCGTCGATCGTGAGCGACGTCGTGTCGATGTACGCCGCGTCGTCGGCGCGGCGGAGCGGCGAAACGCGGCGCGTGCGATCGGCTTCGTCGCGGGCCTCGAGCGCCTCGGCAACCCGCGCGGTGCTTTCCTGTCCGCGCCCGGCCGCGTGCGCGGCATCGTGCGATCGGCGGCGCGCGCGCTCTTCCGGTTCCGCGTCCAGGTACACCTTCACGTCCGCGCACGGAAACACGACGGACCCGATGTCGCGGCCTTCCATGACGACGCCGCCGACGGCGCCGTACTGCCGCTGACGCTCGACGAGCGCCGCACGGACCGGCGGATGCTGCGCGACGATGGCCGCCGCTTCGTCGATGGCGGGCGTCCGAATCGCGTCGGTGACGTCCGACCCGTCGATGACGATGCGTGGGTCGAGCGAGAGCACGGCACGGCGCGCGACGGCGGCGACGGCGGCCGCGTCGTGCAGGTCGACGCCTTCATGTCGCGCCTGCCACGCGACGGCGCGATACATGGCCCCGGTGTCGATGTGGCGGTAGTCGAGGCGCGCGGCGACCGTGCGCGCAACGGTTCCCTTGCCGGCCCCGGAAGGACCGTCGATGGCAATGACGAGAGCAGGCGGCGTCACGGGCCCTATTATTTCCGGGATGCCGCCGTGCGGGAAGCGCGAGGTGTCAGCCTTCGCGCCAGCGGCTCATGCCAATGCCGACGCACGCGGCTCCGCCGGCGAGCGCGAGGCCGCCAATGACCGGCCAGATGGGCGATCGCGCGTCGAGCGCGCCCTGCTGCCGCTCGGCGAACGTCTGGTTCTGGGTCACCGTCGCGTCGATGCGCGCGTTGATCATGAACGCGAAGATGACAAGCGCCAGGACGACCAGCCCTGCGCCGAAAGCTACGAGTGAACGAATCATGCGGCACCGCCTCCCGGCTTGACTTCGAAGACGGTGGACCGTGCCAGGGGACTCGTGCGCGCCTGCCGGTACTCGTCGCTGATGCGACCGAGCCGAAGCCAGAGCCGCCGCAGTTCGTCGATCTCGACGCCCATCCGATCGAGCGCCCGGCCGATCTCGTTGCGCCGCCCGCGTCCGTCAGCGGTGAAGTAGAGATAGCCGATGAGCGCGCCGACGCTGGCGCCGACGACCGCGCCCGTCCAGGAACTGCCGAGTGTCATGGTCCGCTCCTCGTCCTCGAGTCGTGGGACCGGCCCAGGCACGCGCCGCAGATTCGGCCAGCAGTCTCGAACCCGCCGCGTCGCGTCGATGCCGGTCCCAAGTCACGACAAGCACGGCACGTGCCACGAGGCCGCACGCGAGCGTTCGGCTGCGTGCGGAAGCCAGGGGGAAGGGCTGAGTAACGACGCAGACAAGGGCGGGAGGGAAAGACAGACCCACGCCATTGAAAAAAAGTTGACACCGCGAGGCCCCGAACGAGGTGAGGGTGCCGAAGCGCACTAAAAGAAGTCCGCGAAGCCCGCGACGCAGGAGCGGCGCTGAGCGGGCGAGCGGGGGTGGGGCCCCACGAGCGAATTAAAAAAGTTGATACCGCGAGGCCCCGAACGTAGTGAGGGCGCCGAAGCGCGTAGCGCTGGGGTGGGCCCCCAGCGCCCTGCAAAAAGTTGACGCGCGCGATCAGGCGCGCGTGGCGCGCGGCGGCACGGACGCCACGCTCGTGAGCGCGCGCACTTCGCGCTCGGTCAGCCGCCGAATCTCGCCGGGCCCGAGCCGTCGATCGTGAATCGCACCGATGTGCGTGCGGCGCAAGCGCTCGACGGGGTGAGCGACCGCATCGCACATGCGGCGCACCTGACGATTGCGTCCCTCGGCGATCGTCAGCTCGAGCACCGCGTGCGGACCGTGCTTCGTCGTGCGCACACGCACGAGACGCACGACGGCCGGACGCGTGCGACGGCCGTCGAGGTCGATCCCCTGTCGCAGCCGCGCCAGATCGCGATCATCGGGCACGCCGACGACCTCCGCCTCGTAGGTGCGCTCGAGCGCATAGCGCGGATGCGTCACGCGATTGGCGAAGTCACCGTCGTTCGTGAGGATGATGAGTCCTTCGGAGTCGTAGTCGAGCCGGCCGACCGGATAGAAGTAGCCGCGAACGCCCGCCCGTGCGAGCAGGTCGATGACCGTCGTGCGCCGCTCCGGATCGGTCCTCGTCGAGACGACGCCGCGCGGCTTGTTGAGCAGGAAGTAGGCGTGCGCCGGCGGCGCCTTCACGCGCCGGCCGTCGACGCGAATCTCATCCGTCTCCGGATCCACGCGCGTGCCGAGCGTCGTCACGGTCTTCCCATTCACCGACACCCGCCCCTCGCTGACGAGCACGTCGGCCGTTCGCCGCGACGCGACACCGGTAGATGAAAGCAGCTTGTTCAGTCGGACAGGCATTCGCGGCTTCGCGGCTTCGCGCGAGATCAGTGGACCACGCCTTCCCCGCCATCGCTCTCCGAGCCGCCTTCGAACGGCAGCGACGACTGCGGCGCGGGTTCGCCGACGCCTGAGGGGAGATCGAAGCCGAGCAACTCCGACATGTCCTCGACCTTCGGAAGATCGGACAGATCGTTCAAGCCGAAGCGCTCGAGGAATTCGCGCGTCGTCCCGTACAGGAACGGCCGGCCGACGACGGGCTTGCGGCCGACGATCTTGACGAGCTTGCGCTCGATGAGCGTCGAGACGACACCCGACGTGTTGACGCCGCGAATTTCGGCGATCTCGGGCGCCGTAATCGGCTGCTTGTAGGCGATGACCGCCAGCGTCTCGAGCGACGCCACCGACAGCTTCTGCGTCGTCCGTTCGTGGAAGAGGCGGCGCACCCATTCGTGCAATTCGGGACGCGTGACGATCTGGAAGCCGCCGGCGACTTCGATGAGCTGGAGGCCGCCGTTCCGCTGTTCGTAGTCCGCCTTGAGCGCGTCGACGGCGGCGGTGATGTCCTCGGGCGGCTCGGTGTCGAGCAGCCGCGCAAGCGTCTTGAGCGTCACCGGCTCGGGCGAGGCAAAGACGAGCGCTTCGATCGTGGCTTTCAGGTCAGACACGGCCGGCCTCCTCGGTCTTTCGTCGATAGACGCGGATGGCACCGTCCTGTTGCTGGAACACGCGCAGAATCTTCATGCGAATCATCTCGAGCAGCGCGAGGAACGTCACGACCATCGCCGACCGCGTCTGCGCGTCCTCGAACAAGTCCTCGAAACCGCACGCCTCGATGCCGTCGAGCCGCGCGAGCAACTGCTCGATGCGCGTCTCGATCGACATCTGCTCGGGCGGCAGGTAAACGCGCGGCCGCTGGCGCACGCGCTCGAGCACGTGGCGGAACGCGCTCATGAGGCTGAAGAGATCGACCTCGAGCTCGGGCTCCGGCGCCTCGCCGACGACCTCGGCGACCCGGCCATCGGGCCGGCCCCACTGCGCGCTGCGCTGGATCTCTTTCTCGTGCAGCAGCTCGGCCGCGGCCTTGAAGCGCTGGTGCTCGAGCAGCCGGCGCACGAGCGCCTCGCGCGGATCTTCCTCCGGATCCTCCTGCGACGGGTCGGGACGCGGCAGGAGCATCCGCGACTTGATGTGGATGAGCGTCGCCGCCATCACGAGGAACTCGCCCACGACGTCGAGGTTCAGCTCCGACATCAGGTCGAGGTAGTCGAGGTACTGCTGCGTGATGAGCGCGATCGGGATGTCGTAGACGTTGACCTGGTGGCGCTTGATGAGGTGCAGCAACAGGTCGAGCGGCCCCTCGAACGCCTCGAGATGGACCGGATAGTCGCCGAGAATCGATTCGAACTCGATCGGGTCGGACGGTTCGGGCATGGGACCGGCGGTCAGTATCGCAGTTTCACGGCGTCGCGGACACGATCCATCGTCGCCGCCGCGGTGTGGCGGGCCCGGCGCGAGCCCTCGACGAGCATCTCGCGGAGCGCGCCCGGACGGGCCAGCGCGGCCGCACGCCGCTCACGAATCGGATCGAGCCGCGCGTTGAGCGCCGCGGCGAGCTTGGTCTTGACCTCGACGTCACCGACCTTCCCCGCCCGATAGCGCGTCTTCAGGTCCTCGACCTCGTCGCGATTCGGGTTGAACGCGTCGTGGTAGATGAACACCGGATTGCCTTCGACCGTGCCAGGCACGTCGGCGCGGACGCGCTTCGGATCCGTGTACATCTGCCGGACTTTCTTCACGACGACATCGGGCGGATCGCCGAGGTCGATCGTGTTGCCGTAGCTCTTGCTCATCTTCCGGTTGTCGAGGCCAGGCAGCCGCGGTGTGGGCGTGAGCAGCGGCTGGGGCTCGACGAAGACCTCGCCATAGAAATTGTGGAAGCGGCGGACGACCTCGCGCGACAGCTCGAGGTGCGGCACCTGGTCGTCGCCGACCGGGACGAAGTTCGCGTCGTAGATGACGACATCGGCCGTCTGCAGGAGCGGATAGCCGAGGAAACCCAGGTTCGACAGGTCCTTCTCGCTGAGCTGCGCGATCTGTTCCTTGTAGGTCGGCACGCGCTCGAGCCACGAGACGGGCGTGATCATCTGCAGCAGCAGATACAGCTCCGCGTGCTCGGGCACGAGCGACTGGATGAAGAGCGTGCTCCGCTCGGGATCGATGCCCGCGCCAATCCAGTCCGCCGCGTTGTCGATCGCGTGCGCCGTGATGTCGCCTGTCGACGCGTACTCACTCGTGAGCGCGTGCCAATCCGCGACGAAGTAGAAGCAGTCGTACTCGTCCTGCAGACGCGTCCAGTTGTCGAGCGCGCCGACGAGATGGCCGAGGTGCAGCCGCCCGGTCGGCCGCATGCCGGAGACGACGCGGCGGCGGGCGGTTACAGCAACCATCGGAGCACCAGGCGCTGGACGGGATCGGCGATGGCCTCGAGGCCGCCGAGGAACATCAGCAGATACAAGAGGACGAAGCCATACGGCCGCACGCGATCGATGACGTGCGCGACCGGCTCGGGGACGAGGCCCGCGAGCACGTTGCCGCCGTCGAGCGGCGGAATGGGAATCATGTTGAACACGGCGAGCAGCACGTTGAGATAGACCGCGAGCGTCAGGATCGACACGGCCAGCGACGGCGCCATCCCGCGACCGCCGGCCGCCGATTCGACGAGCGACAGCACGACCGCGGCGACGACCGCGAGCAGCAGGTTGCTCACCGGGCCGGCGAGCGCCACGACCGCGAAGTCCCGGCGGGGCGACCGCAGCCGCGCGCCGTTGACCGGGACCGGTTTCGCCCAGCCGATGAGCGGCAGGCCCGAGGACATCGCGATGAGCGGAAACAGCACCGTGCCGATCCAGTCGATGTGCGCGATCGGATTGAGCGTCAGCCGGCCGAGCAGCCGGGCCGTCGGATCGCCCAGCCGATCGGCCGTCCAGGCGTGCGCCGCCTCGTGAAAGGACAGCGACAGGACCAGGACGCCAAACGACGCGAGAAATGCATCCAGAGACGACAAACGGACCATGACTGTAGCACGGCCCGCCGCGCGGATCGCGCGAAGATCCCGCGTCATTGCGTGTCGAAAAACCGCCGAACCGCGTCGGCGCCTTTCGTCCCGACGACGGGCTCGAGATCCGCGCGGCTGGCGCGGCGGACGCCCGCGAGCGAGCCGAACGCGCGCAGGAGCGCCGCGCGGCGCCGGCGGCCGATGCCAGGAATCGCGTCCAGCTCCGAACCGAAGTCGCGCATCGCGCGCGCGCGGCGATGGAACGTGACCGCGAAGCGGTGCGCTTCGTCGCGGATGCGTTGGACGAGGAGCCGCGCCGGCGACTCGGGCGGCAGCGCGATCCCCTCGAGCCGGTCGCGCGTGAACAGCAGTTCCTCCTGCTTCGCGAGGCCGACCGCGATGAGCCGTTCGAGGCCGACCTCCGCGAGCGCCGCATACGCCGCGCCGAGCTGTCCCTTGCCGCCATCGATCAAGATGAGATCCGGATACGGGTCGCCGTGCTCGAGCAATCGCCGATACCGTCGCAGCACGACCTCGTGCATGGCGGCGAAGTCGTCGCTGCCCTCGCCGGGCGCGCGCGTCGCACGGATGCGGAACTTGCGATAGTCGCTCTTCTTCATCCGCCGATCGACCGCGACGAGGAGCGAGGCGAAGGTTTGGCGTCCCTGGAAG
>CALFMR010000198.1 GCA_937880585.1 uncultured Acidobacteriota bacterium | reverse complement strand
ACCGACCGGCGGGGCTCCGGAGACCCCGATACACCTACTTGCGCGGGAGGACGGCGTCCTTGAGCTGCTTGGCGATGCGAGCCTTGACCACGGTCTTCGCCGGGATCTTGATCGGCTCGCCGGTGGCCGGGTTGCGACCCTCGCGCGCCTTCCGCTTCTGCACCACGAGCTTGCACATGCCGGGGAGCACGAATTCCCCGGAGCGCTTCAGTTCCTTTTCGGACAGGCGGTTCAGTTCGTCGAACAGATCGCGCACCTGCGTTCGCTTCATGTCGAACTTGTCCGCGAAGTGTGCGAAGAGCTCCATCTTGCCCATGCGCCGGGCGTCTGCCATGCGTTTTCTCCCTGGCTGAGGCGCGCGTTTCAGGAGGTGTGTCGTCTGAACCGCGCGCGCGAACAGTCCTGACGGCAATTGTGAAAATCGGCCTCATCGTAGCGTCGTGCCCGAATGGAGTCAATGAAAATGGGCCTGTCATAGAATGGCGGCATGGCCGCGCCACTCGAGACGTTTCCCAACCCGCGCCCCGAGCGCGACTACGAGATCCAGATTCGCTGCCCGGAGTTCACCTCCGTCTGCCCGAAGACCGGCATGCCCGATTTCGGCGAAATCAGCATCAGCTACGTGCCCGGCGCGTCGTGCGTCGAACTGAAGTCGCTCAAGTTCTACCTGATGAGCTACCGCAACGCGGGTGTGTTCTACGAGACGGTGACCAATCGCATCCTCGACGATCTCGTCGCCGCCTGTCAGCCGCGTCGCATGCGTGTCACCGGCGCCTTCACCGCGCGCGGCGGGATCACGACGTCGGTCGTCGCGGAATATACGGAATAAAGCTAGACGTTCGAAGCCAGAAGCCGGAAGTTCTCGCGAGGGCGACATGGCGTTTGACGTGCCCATCGAGCGCGAGCTGGATCTCCACATGTTCCCGCCGCGCCAGATTCCCGAGGTCGTCGATGCGTGGCTCCGTGCGGCGCACGAGGCAGGGCTCGTCGAACTGCGGCTCATTCACGGCCGCGGCCGCGGCGTCCAGCGCGGCATCGTCCAGTCCTTGCTCGAGCAGCATCCGCTGGTCGACGCGTTCGATGACGACCGCGCGTCGATGCTCGGGGCGACGTGGGTGAGGCTGAAGACAGAGGCATAGAGGGTCGCCGGACAGTCAACTTCTTTGCAGTGGCGCGGGGCCCCACCCCCGCGCCTACGCGCTTCGGCACTCTCGCTGCGCTCGGGGCCTCGCGGTGTCATCTTTTTTACTTCTGGCTTCTGGCTTCCAACTTCTAACTTGCCCCGTCCTGGCATCGCGCTTGCCTTCAGCGACGGCACGCCCGCGCGAGAACGGCCGGGGGTCGGCCGCGATCGCCACACGCATCTCTCGGCGCGGGCACGAGGTCGCCGTACGTGCCTGCTCCCCTCCCCGCGCCCGGCAGCATCGTCTGGATCCGACAGCAACGCTGGCGCGTCGAACGCGCCGCGCGCGATCGCAACGTCGTTCGGCTCGATGTTTCGCAGCCGGATCGACGACTCACCTTCCTCGCGCCCTTCGACCGTCCGCACGCGCCGGCAGCCACTGAACGACTCCCTCACGTACGGCCGCAACACGCCCGCGCTCGATTGGCCGGAGCGCTCGCGCGGACGGGCAGTCTCGACACAATCGCCGCGATCGTTCGCGCGCGTGTGAACGTGCTACCCCATCAGCTCGAGCCGGTGCTCGCCGTGCTCGGCGGCGCGCGACGAGTGCTGATCGCCGACGAAGTCGGTCTCGGCAAGACGGTACAGGCGGGCATCATCCTCGCGGAGCTCGCCCGCCGTCACTCGTCATTCGCCGCGCTCGTCGTCGTCCCGGCATCGCTCGCGGCGCAGTGGCGGCAGGAACTTGCCAGCCGCTTCGGGCTCGACGTCACGGCAGCCGGCCCGACCGGATTCGCCACGGCAGGCCGCGACGCGCCGTTCGGCGCCAATCCGTGGGGCCGCGCGGGACTGTGGATCGCTTCGCTCGATTACCTCAAACAGCCGCACGTGCTCGACGCGATCCCCCGCGCCCCGTGGGACGTCGTCATCGTCGACGAAGCGCACGACGCGTGCGGCGACTCGCTGCGCCACGACGCGTGTCATGAAATCGCGCGCCGCGCGCGGGTCGTTGTCCTGCTCACGGGCACGCCGCATTCGGGCGATGCGGCGCGATTCGATCGCCTGCTGCGGCTTGGACGTCTGTCACCCGACGAGCCGCTGGCGGTGTTCAGGCGGACGCGAGCCGACATCGGTACACATGCGGCGCGGCGAATCGCGTGGCGCACCGTGTCGTTGAACGCCGCTGAAGTAGATGTCCTCACGGCGCTCGCCGGCTATGAACAGGCGGTTCTGCGACGCGCCGTCGGATCGCGTCGCGATGGCGCGCTCCTGCTGCTCTCGATCTTCCGCAAACGCGCGCTCTCGACATGGCGAGCGCTCGATCGATCGCTCGAGCGCCGCCTCGCATGGATTCGCGGACCTGATGCCGCGCAGGATCTGGACTGGATCCAACCGTCTCTCGGCTTCGACTCCGGCACGGACGACCTCGACGAAACGACGAGGATGGCGCTCATGACGGACGTCGGCCTGCCGGCTGCGCAGGAGCGTCTCTGGCTCTCGCGTCTTCGCACGCTCACGGCGACCGCTACTCGCCGAGAATCGAAGATCGCGACGCTCGCCGCACTCGTCACTCGCGTGCGCGAGCCCGTCGTCGTGTTCACCGAGTTCCGCGACTCGCTCGACGCGATTGTGGCGGCGATCGGCCACGACCGGCGTGTGCTCGCGATTCACGGCGGACAGACCATGGACGAACGACAGCGCGCCATCGACGCGTTTCGATTGGGCGCGGCCGACACGCTCGTCGCCACCGACGTCGCCGGACAGGGTCTGAACCTGCACCATCGCTGCCGATGGATCGTGAGCTTCGAGCTGCCGTGGAACCCGACGCGTCTCGAGCAACGGATCGGCCGCGTCGATCGCATTGGACAGACGCGGCGCGTCCATGCAACGCTTCTCGCCGCGCGCCATCCGGCCGAAACCGGTCTCCTGATGCACCTCGCGCGCCGCGTCGTCGCCGCGCGCCAATCGCTCGGACCGACACTGCTCGCCGACTTAGCGCCGCCAGCCGAACGCGACATGGCCATGGCGCTCATCGCTGATGCGCCAGGGCCAGCACCGGCGACCGCCACAACTGTCGAAATCGCGACGAGATGGCGCCGCAGAGCGCAGGCCGCTGCGCGAATGCTCACCCGGCGCCGTGCGCTCGCGATGCAGTGGCGAACCGACGGCATGATGAGTCGTCGCGGCATATGGACGGACGCGCGTCGAATGCCAGCCTTCGCGCGGCAAGCCGCCGCGGGGCGACTCGTCTTCTTCGTCGTTCCCATCGTGGACGGCAACGGCGTGGAGATTGAGCGGCACGCGCTCGTCCTCGCGCTGCCGTCGGAGCCGAGCGCGCGAACGGCACTCGATCCAATCGCCCGGGCGGCCATCAGCGGGATCGCACGAACACAACTCGCCCCGCGCCTGCGCCAGCTCGCACGCCGCCTTGCTCCGATCGTCCATGCGCAAGCGCTGGCTGATGCCGCTGTCACCCTGCGGCTGCGCGCGATGAGTGCGCCGGAGAAGCAGCCCGGCCTCTTCGAGGGCCGCGCCGCACGCGCCGCGGCGTTGACGGAGAGTGCCGAACTGGCGGCAGAAGCCGAAGCGCGCGCCGCTGAGGTCGATCGCAACCTGGCACTCGAGATCGGCAGACCGATACTCGTCCTTCTCGTCGACCACCGGTGACAGATCGGAAGAGCGTCGTGTAGGGAAAGAG
>CALFMR010000197.1 GCA_937880585.1 uncultured Acidobacteriota bacterium | reverse complement strand
GTAGAATCGGACGACGTTGAGGTCGTCGAGCGTGCCGACGCGCTGGTCGACGACCGTCGAATCCGGCCGCTCGCCCGTCGTCAATTGATAGAGGCCGTACTCGAAGTCCTTGCGGCGTACGCCCGACGGATACGCGTTCATCGGCGAGTCGTACTCCGGGACGTGGAACGCGCCGCTGGCGAGCGGCTGGGCAAGGATCTGACGGCTGAGCAGGTCCGTGCCGCCGCCGCCGAGAAAGAGCACGCGGTCGTAGTGCGTCTCGGCCCACGCGACGAAGCCATCGAGCGGCTGTTTGGCCGGCGTGGCCGACTCGAGCACGAGCACCTGGCGCCCGTAGATGTAGGCCAGCGGCACGGCGATCGTGTGCAGATCGGACCCGGCGTTGCGCGATTCGACGAGCAGCAGATCGTGCGGGCCGATGCGCGCGGCGAGCGATTCGAGGTGGCCGATGAGGCCCGCGTACTCGACGTGATGACGCACGGGTGCGTCCGCGCGCCAGAAGACGACGGCGACTGGCGCGACGAGCGCGGCCACGAGAACCGCGCCGGCGGCCGCGCGCGCGCGGCTGCCGAGCGGCGCGAGCTTCACGATGCTGTTGGCGATCCACGCCGCGGCCGCGGCAATGAACATCAACGTCCCCGGCAGCGCGACCGCCAGGAAGCGGCGCGCGGCCCAGAAGTGCTCGGGGACGATGCGCGTCTTGTAGAAGAAGAAGACGCTGAAGATCGTGAACGTGAGGAAAAAGACCGGATCGCGCCAGAAGCAGAGCGCGATCACGACGGCGCCCGCCGCGCTGGCCACGCCGAGCACGGCCGGCGAGAGATACCAGCCGAACGTACGGAAGGCCATCGCGTCGCCGAGCGCCAGTCGTCCGCCCGGCTCGCGAAAGAAGTACGCGTAGATTGCGAGGACGGCGAGACTGACGGCGAGCGCGGGCGGCACGACGCGTCGGACGACGCTCGCCACCCCTTCGCGCCGCAGCAGCCGTCGCACGCCCCAGGCGACGATGACGAGCGCGACGGCCAGCCACCAGCCGCCGGCCGCGTGCGTGAACGCGAGCGGATATGCCGAGTACGCGCGCATCGGCCCCTTGAGGTACCAGAGTCCGGCGGCCCCGCCGATCGCCAGCACGAGCCAGAACGCGGGTCCAATTCGATCGCGCGTCGCGCGTACGATTGTTGCCGCAATGGCGAACGCGAGGAACGCCAGCACGATCTCGTAGCGCAGGAAGATCATCAGCCCCAGCAGGCCCGCCGCGACTACGCCGAAGAAGACGCGGCTGCCCTCGACCGCTCGCGCGAACGCGAGCATCGCCGCGAACAGCAGCGCCTGCATGACGACTTCGCTGTTCGGATAGCGGCCGAACCACAGCTCGATGATGTTGAGGCCCGTGAGCGCCGCCGTTGCCGCGCCCGCCGCACGACCGAAGAGACGCGAGACCGTGAAGTACACGGCGACGAGACCGAGGATCGCCCAGATACCGGTCGTGTCGCGCGCGCCCGTGAGGCCGTGGAGTCCGTAGCCGATCGCGATCGACGCGGGGAACAGATGCGGGAACTGGCCGATCGTGCGGCCGATCGCCGGATCCTGGATGAAGAACCCCATGAAGCGCAGGCCGTAGTACTCCTCCTGCCGGCGCGTCGGCGGGAAGAACAGCGCGCGATAGGGTTCGGGCACCGTTGCGATGACCCGCTCGTCGATCGTGAGCGATCCACGCTGCGCGATCTGGATCCCTTCGTTGAGATACGTGCCGGGATCCTTGCCGCCGAGCACGTATTCCGATGCGGGAAAGTACAACCAGCAGCCGAGCGCGATGAGCGCGAGCGGTACGGCGGCGGACCAGGACGGTCGCGGCGCGCGCTCGTCGGGCGTGTAGTGGAGGCGGCCGCGCCAGCCGAGGACGACGACGAGCGAGACGCCCGCGTCGATGCCGACGAGACGGCCGAACGTGTAGCGGCCGACGCCCGCGAGCGCGAGGACGACGACGAGCGACCAGGCGATGCTGAGGATGACCGTCCAGAACGCGCGCTCGTCGGCGGCGAGCGCGGCGCGGCGAGGGCGATCGAACCACGGCAGGCGGAAGGCGACCGCGCCCGGCAGATACGCGATCACGGGCGCCGCGAGCCAGGTCGCGGCCATCAGCCCGACGATCCCGCCGGCGTCGCCGGACGCCACGTCGCGATGGTCTCGGCGATGACGTCGACTTCGGCCTTCGTCAGCCGCGGATGGAGCGGCAACGAACAGACTTCGGCCGCCGCGCGATCGGCGGCCGCGCCTTCGCCATCCGCAAACGCCTGGAACGCCGCCTGTCGCGGAATCGAGATGGGGTAGTGAATGAGCGTGCCGATGCCGCGCGCGTCGAGGTGCGCCATGAGCTCGGCCCGCCGGGCGCTGCGAACCACGAACAGATGATAGACGTGTCCGGCGTCCGCTTCGCGCGGCACGACGACGGGCGCGCCGGCGAGACGTTCCCGGTATCGCCGCGCCAGCGCGCGGCGCTCGTCCGTCCACGCGGGAAGCTCCGTCAGCCGTTCGCTGAGGATTGCCGCCTGGATCTCGTCGAGCCGGCTGTTGACGCCCATTTCGACGTGCTCGTAGCGATTCGTCTGTCCGCCATTGCGCAACCGGCGCACGCGCTCGGCGAGCGAGGCGTCGTTCGTCACGACCGCGCCCGCATCGCCGAGCGCGCCGAGATTTTTCGTCGGATAGAAGCTGAACGCCGCGGCCGCGCCGAACGTGCCGACGGGGCGGCCTTCACACGTCGCGAGATGCGCCTGGCAGGCGTCCTCGACGACAGCCAGTCCGTGTCGCGCGGCAATGGCCATGATGCGCGGCATGTCGGCGGCCTGGCCGTACAAGTGCACCGGCAGGATCGCGGCCGTTCGCGGCGTGATCGCCGCATCAATCGCCGCCGGATCGATCGTCAGCCGATCGGGATCCACATCGGCGAAGACCGGCGTCGCACCCGCCATGACGATGGCGAGCGCGGAGAAGGCGGCCGAAAGGGGCGTCGTGATCACTTCATTGCCCGGACCGATGCCGAGCGCGCGGAGCGCGAGCACGATCGCGTCGGTGCCGGTGCCGACGCCAACCGCATGCGCGGCCCCCGAGGCGGTCGCGAACGCACGTTCGAAGGCTTCCAGCTCAGGCCCGAGAATGAACCAGCCGCGCGCGAGCACGCGATCGATCGCGCGCCGGACGGCCGCCTCGTCGGACGGCACGAGCGACATGAACGGGATCGACGGCCTCATGCCGGCTGCGGAGCGTGGGCCGGATCGTCGACGTACCGATCGAAATACTGACGATAGTAGGCGAACGTGCGGCGGAAGCCTTCGCGCAAGTTCACCGCCGGCCGCCAGCCGGTCGCGGCGGAAAACTTGGACGAGTCCGAATAGAACGATCCGATGTCGATGCGCCGCTGGTCGTCGGGCCACGGAATGAAGCGCACCGAGCCGCGGCCGGCTTCCTCGATGAGCAGCCGCACGAGATCGCGGTGCGCGATGGGCTCGTCGCCGCCGACGTTGAACACCTCGCCGTTGCACGCATCGCTCGCGCCCGCCCGCAGGAAGGCGTCGGCCGCATCGTCGACGTAGACGAAGTCGCGCACCTGCGACCCGTCGCCGTAGACCTGGATCTCGCGGCCCTCGAGCGCGAGGCGAACGAACCAGCCGATGAAGCCCTGGCGGTTGTGGCGGATGAGCTGACGGGGGCCATAGACGTTCGTCAGCCGCAGCGAGCAGGCGCGGACGCCGTAGACGTTGTTGTAGACCAGGTGATAGTTCTCGCCCGCGGCCTTGTTGATGCCGTTGATGTCGGTTGGCCGCACGAGGTGCGTCTCGTCGACCGGCAATCGATCGGGCCGCCCGTAGACCTGCCGCGTGCCGGCGAAGACGACTTTGGTCGTCGGGTTGTACTGGCGGCACGCTTCGAGCAGGGTGAGCTGGCTGCGGCAGTTGATCTCGAGATCGGTGTGCGGGTCGCGCATGCTGTCGAGATGGCTGACCTGCCCGGCCAGGTTGAAGATCACCTCGCGTCCGCCCACGAGGTAGTGCATCGTCGTGCCCTGCCGGATGTCGGCGATGTTCACGCGCAGCCGGTTTTCGACGTCCGCGACGTTGAAGAGGTTGCCGCCGTAGTCCTGCAGCAGCGAATCGACGATGAGCACGTCGGCGCCGAGATCGACGAGCGTGTGCGCGAGGTTCGACCCGATGAAGCCGAGGCCGCCGGTGATGAGCACACGACGGCCGCGGTAGAAGTCGCGGTAGTCGGCAGTCATGACGGTTCGCGGCCCGGTTCGGATCCGGCGACGGCCGCCGCGGCGCGCCGGTGCCGCCCGAGCACGACGAGCTCGACCCACAGCTTCGAGACGTCGATCGCCGTCCGCACGAGCCGCCGGACGTTGAAGAACTGCGATCGTCCGAACGCGCGATGGTAGTGGTGCACCGGCACTTCGGCGATGCGGAAGCCCGCGTCGTGGATCTTCTTCATCATCTCGAGGCAGATGACGCCGCTGTTGCGCTCGAGCCGGACGCGGTCGAAGATCGACCGCCGCATCAGCCGGAAATCGCAGTCCACGTCGCGCACCGGAAAGCCGAAGAGCAGCTTCACGGTGTGATGATACAGGCGCCCGATGATGATGCGGTGCAGCGGATCGGACCGGCTGATCTTGTAGCCGTTGACGAGATCCACGTCGGCCGTGAGGTGCGGCCAGAGCAGCGTCATTTCCGATGGATCGTACTGCGCGTCGCCGTCCGTGTAGAAGATGACGTCCTTGCGCGCCTCGGCGAAGCCCGTGCGCAGCGCGCCGCCGTAGCCGCGGTTGCGGCCGTGATGGATGACGCGGACTTCGGGATACGTCCGCGCCAGCTCGTCGGCGATCTCCCCCGTGCCATCCGCGCTGCCGTCGTCGATGACGAGGATCTCGAAGTCGCGCGTGAGCGTGGCCGCCGCGCGGTGCGCGGTGATGACGAGGCTGGCGATCGTCCCGCTGTCGTTGTACGCGGGAAAGAAGACCGTCAATCCGGGTGGCGATTGGTGCGGATCGCTGGCCATGGCGGGCGGCTCACGCTAACACTCCCCGGCAGCTTCCGACAAGGCCGAGGCGCGCGCGCTGACATCGAGGCGGATGCGGCTACCGGCGGCCGCCTCGATCGACGACGTCGGTGTAGATCGCCTCGAGCCGCTCGGCCACGCGCGGCCATCCGAAATCGCGGATGACACGTGTCCGCCCGGCGGCGCCGATCTCATGCGCGGCGTCGGGATGCGACGCGAGCTCGCGGATGGCGCCGGCGAGCGCCGCAGCGTCTCGTTCGGGAACCAGCCGGCCCGTCACGCCGTCCTCGATGAGCTGCGGCAAACCGCCCGCCGTCGTCGCGACCACCGGCGTGCCGCTCGCGACCGCCTCGAGCGCGAAGTTCGGGAGCCCGTCGACGTTGCCGGCTTCGTCGTGAACGGACGGCACGGCGATGACGTCGGCGGCGGCCGCGAGGCGTGCGATGTCGTCCTGCGATCGGTTGCCGACGAGCGTGACGGCCGGAAGTCCAGCGGCGCGCGCGGCGAGCTCATTCCGCAGGTCGCCTTCACCGGCGATGACGACGCGCAGGCCAGGGAAGTCCGCGGCAAGCTGGCGCGCGGCGTCGATGAGGTACTCGAAGCCCTTCTTGCGCACGAGCCGTCCGGCCGTGACGACGAGCGGTCCGCGATCGATGCCGAGCTCGCGGCGAACGGCCGCGCGCGCGGCCGCGTTCGGCGCGAAGCGTACGCTGTCAACGCCATACGGCAGCGTCTCGCTGCGGTCCTCGCGGGCGCCGAGGGCGAGCGCGCGATGCCGCAGGTCGTCGCTGCACGCCGTCACCCATCCGGCGCGGTCGAACGCAAAGCGCGCGGCGCGGCCGGCGGTCCGGTTCTTCTCGGCGACGTACACATCCGACCCGTGCAGGCTGATGACGACCGGTCGGCGTCCCGCGGACGTCACGGCGGTGACGCCGCCGGGCACGACCCAGTGACCGTGCACGACCGTGGCGCCGCGCTTCGACGCGACGCGCCAGGCCTTGTACCAGCCGGCGGCGAGCGCGGCCGGCGCCGCCATCCAGGTTTGTGCCTTGAGCGCGGTGTCCGCGCGCAGGCCCGACGCATAGCCGAACACGTTCAGTGCGGCGACGGGCGCGTACTTGTAGAAATGGAAGAAGACGCCGTCCTCGACGCGCCCACGCGTGATGGCCGGATGCCACGGCGCGACCAGGTGCACGTCGTGTCCGCGCGCGGCGACGCCCTTCGCGATCGGCTCCATGAAGCTGCCGATGCCATCGCCGGGAAAGCGCGGATACGAGCTCGCGATCATGACGACGACGTGGCGCATCGTCAGCCGCGCGGGGACGTCACTCGGCCGCGTGAGAGCACGAGACGCCAGGGCGTGACGAGCGACTCGCCGAGCACGCGCGACGAGACCTTCGAGTAACCCTCCTGGCGCTCGACGAAGACGATCGGCACTTCGCCAATGCGGCATCCCGTCTTCGCGGCGCCGTACAGCATCTCGGTGAGAAACGCGTAGCCGCCGGCACGCACCGCGTGCAGCGGTTGACGGGCGAGCGCGTCGCGGCGCCACGCGCGGAAGCCGCTGGTGCAGTCGTGCGTCGAAAGGCCGGTCACCGTGCGGATGTAGCGGTTGGCGAACGCACTCAGCGCGATGCGGTGCAGCGGCCAGTTCACGACGCTCACGCCGTGGAGGTAGCGCGATCCGATGACGAGATCGTGCTGATCGAGCGCGCCGACGAGATCCGGCAGGTACTTGGGATCGTGCGACAGGTCGGCGTCCATCTGGATGATGGCGTCGGCTCCAGATGCGATCGCGTGCGTCAGGCCGTCGACGTACGCCAACCCCAGTCCGCGCGCACCGGTGCGGTGCAACACTCGGACGCGGCCGTTCGTCTGTTCCGCCAGCGCGTCGGCGATCGCGCCCGTTCCGTCGGGCGACTGGTCGTCGACGACGAGCAGCGACGCGAAGTCGTGGGCCAGGATCCCGGCGGCCACACGCTCGAGATTCGGCCGCTCGTTGTAGGTCGGCAGGACGACGAGCGCGTTCACGAGCGCGCTCCCAGGCGTCCGACCGCCGCGCCCGCAAAGAGGATGAGGACCGGATCGATCACGGGCAGCCGGAAGCGTTCCTGGGGAAAGAACACCAGACACATCGCGACCGCCGCGGCGAGCATCAGCCATGTCCCGGGCGTCGCGGACCAGCGTCGGCCGCCGATGACGAGTCCCGCGATGGCAAACGGCAGCAGCAGCCCGTACGACGCGACCGAGGCGACGCGATATCGCGACGAGTGCAGCGTGTAGGACGGTCCGATGGGCACCACGAGATAAAAGAGTTTCCGCGCCTCGAGCCGAAGCCAGTCGGCCGGGTGCGTCCTGATCCAGGCGAACGCTTCCTGATAGTAGATCGGCTCCATCTGATCTTCGGTCAGCGTCGGATGCGCCGCGTGCAACGCCTGGCTGGCGCGCTTGATGTCGGGATTGGCCGCCATGTCGCCTTCACCACGCGCGAGGGCGTTGTTGCCCGTCCAGAACGTGACGCCGCCTTCCGACGCGACGAGGACGAATCGCCCGTCGCGCACGTAGTTGCGCAGGCCCCACGGCACGAGCACGATCGCGACGCCAACCGCCAGCACGATCGCCGCAATCACGCCAGGCACAAACGATGCGGCGGCGGGCCCCTGTGCCCGCCCGGATATCGGCGCCCGTGCGTGTCCGGACGCCGCACGTCTTACGCCCGCCACGGCCAACCACAGCATGACGAGCGGAACCACGAGCGTCAGCGCACCGCGAACGAGGATGCCCGCGCCAATGACGAGGCCCGAGATCAGCGCATGCGCGATCGATGGTCGACCGGCGAGACGATCGATCAACAGGATGATGAAAAGTCCCAGCGGCCAGAAGAGCGCCTCGCTGAAGGCGTAGCTCGGCAGCCAGACCAGCGGCGGATAGATCGCGGCCAGGAACGCGGCCGCGATGCCCGCGCGTCGGCCCGCGACGCGTCCGGCGATGAGGCCGATGAACAGCACGCCGATGGCACCCACGACGCTCTGCGCGATCTTGACGGCTGCAGGGACGGAGGTCGTGACGCTGTGACCGCCGCCGACGATCGCGAGGAACGCCGGGTAGCCCGGCGATCGGCCGAACGGCTGCACCGGGCTGTCGAGGACGACGGCGTCGTAGACGAAGCCGCGGCCGGCGGCGAGGCTGCGCGCGAGCGAGAGATATTCGCGCTCGTCGCGCGTCAGCGGCTGGCCGACCCAGTAGACGAGCGAGAAGGCGAGCCGCAGCGCGAGACCGACGACGACGGCGACCGCGAGCCAACGGCGCGTCGCTCGCGGCCCGGAAACGGCCGCGCGCGAGTCGGGTCCGGACGCGGCGAGCGGACGATCATCGGCGCCCATCGAACCGCAGCGCCGAGACCTGCTCGGACACGAGGCCGACGAGCAGAATCACGATCGACGACATGACGAGCAGCACCGACGAGTTGGTGATGTGCCGCTGGGTGACGACGGTCCAGACCGCGTAGCCCGCGCCGACGAGGAACGACGCCGCGGCGACGGGTAGGAACACGCGCAGCGGACTGAAGATGGTCATCACGCGGAGCATGATGAGCAGGAACTTGGGTCCGTCACGCGAGAGCCGGATCTTCGACGTCCCGACGCGCGCGCGCGCCTCGACTGGCTCGAACGCGACGTTGTACCCCGCCTTGATGAAACACATCGTCGTCGTCGTGGGCGTCGAGAAGCCATTGGGGAGCAGACCGATGAACTCGAGGAGGCACGTGCGGCGCGCCGCGCGGAAACCTGACGTCAGGTCCGGCACCGGGCGCTCGGTGAGAAATGACGCGAGACCGTTCAGCGCGCCGTTGCCGAGCCGCCGCACGAAGCCAGCCTGCGTCGCGCTCGACCGCGCGCCGACGACGAGATCGTATTCGCCGAGACGGCTCGTCAGACGGACCGCGTCCGACGGCTTGTGCTGGCCGTCGCCGTCCACGATCAGGATGTAGTCGCCGGTGGCCGCGCGGATGCCGCTCTTGACCGCCGCGCCGTTGCCTTTGTTGTACGGATGCCGGATGACGCGCGCGCCAGCGGCTTCTGCCTCCGCGCCGGTCGCATCGGTCGATCCGTCATCGATGACCAGGACTTCGCGCCACGGCGCCGCCGCGAGCAGATCGCGCACGACGCCGCCGATGGCGGCTGCCTCGTTCATGGCCGGAATGAGCACCGACACGTCGCCCGGCGCGGCCATCAGCGGTGCGACTCCTCGCGCTCGGCGGCGCGGCGGTCGAGCTCCATGCCGCGAACCCGATACAGCACGTCCTCGAGCAGTTTCCGCGTGCCCGAGAGAATGTCGGCGACCAGGCCGATCAGCACGATCTGGAAGCCGACGATCATCAACACGGCCGAGAA
>CALFMR010000196.1 GCA_937880585.1 uncultured Acidobacteriota bacterium | reverse complement strand
AAACGGGAGCCTGGCCCGCTGCAGCGCGACGATCACCGTGCGATAGAACGCGACGGGCCGAGTCACGCGTTCCATCTCGCAATTGCTGTGCCAGGGCATGTCTCTTGCTTGTCATCGCACTGATGTCGACAGCCACATCGAACGCCCGTCCGGGCGTGGTGCGGATTGCCGCGACCGCGGACTTACATTACGGCCGATACTCACCCGGCACGTGGCGGCAGCTCGCCGCCGACGCCGCGGCCGAGGCCGACGTGCTCGTCATCTGCGGCGATCTGACCGACGACGGACGCGCGGATGAAGCGCGGGCGCTCGGCCGTGAACTGACGCAGACGGCGACGATCCCCATCGTGGCTGTTCTCGGCAACCACGACTTCGAGTCCGACCAGGTGCCTGACGTGCGCAGCGCGCTCGCCGAGTTGGGCATTGTCGTGCTCGACGGCGAGTCGTGCGAGATCCGTGGCGTCGGGTTCGCCGGCACGAAGGGCTTCGGTGGCGGATTCGGCTCACGGGCGCTCAGTGCGTGGGGCGAGCCCATCGTCAAACAGTTCGTGCAGGAAGCGGTGACCGAAGCGCTGAAGCTCGAGACGGCGCTCGCGCGTCTGCGAACACGCACGAAGCTGGCGATCCTGCACTACGCGCCCGTGCGCGCCACGGTCGAAGGCGAGGCCGAGGACATCCTGCCGTTTCTTGGATCGAGTCGGCTCGAAGAGCCCCTCAATCGCTACGGCGTCGCCGCGGTCTGCCATGGCCACGCACACGGCGGCCGGCCCGAAGGACACACGTCGGCTGGTGCCCCGGTCTACAACGTCTCGCTGCCGGTCATCACGCGGATCGATCCGTCGCGCCGGTTCCGCGTGATCGAGGTCGAGACGGATCTGTCAGGTCCGATCGCCGATGCTTGAGCGACGCGACTCGTTCAGTGCAGCAGATCGTTCAACGCACGGATGGCCGCGACGTCGTACTTCGGCGTGCGGTCGTAGGTCAGCAGGCCGTTGATCTCCTGCTCGACGTCGGTCAGTTGCGTGTAGCAGACACCCATGATGGCGGGCACGCGCGCAATGGCTTCGTACAGGCCGCGCATGCGCGCGAGCGCGGACGCCGCGTCCGGCTCGACGCCCGCATAGCCCCAGGCATCGGCCGGCACGTGCGATCCCGGCGCGATGTACGCGATGCCGCCGAACTCGGAGAGGAACCGCGGCGACCCGTTGTCGGCGAAGCCCGGCAGCAGGACGGGACGGCCGTTGGCGGGCATCACGAAGCCTGGCGAGCCGGCGTCTTTATATTTCTTGTAGAAGTCGTCGCCCGTCCGTGCGTAGTCGTGGAAGCCGAAAAGATCGGTCGTGCCCGTGTGCTGCCAGCCGTCGTTGTCGATGACGAGCCGCGTCGGATCGAGCGACTTGATGAGCCAGTAGTTCGCTTGGAGGTGCGCCTGCTCGGCCGCGCTCGTCGTGGCCGCGGGCACGCCCCAGCTCTCATTGATGGGGATCCACATGACGATCGACGGATGGTTGTAATCGCGCGCGACGATGTCGAGCCACTCGCGAGTGAACTCGGCGACGTAGTCGGCGTCGAACTGCTGGGCGTTGGCCATTTCGCCCGACACGAGGAACCCGAGCCGGTCCGCCCAGTAGAGGTAGCGCGGATCGGCGACCTTCTGATGTTTGCGCGCGCCGTTGAAGCCCATGGACTTGGCGATGCGGATATCGGACGCGATGGCCTCGTCAGACGGCGGCGTGAGGTTGGACTCCGGCCAGTACCCTTGATCGAGGACCATCTTCAGATACGTGGGCTCGCCGTTGATGAGAAGCCGTCCGCGGCCGATCGTGATGCGCCGATAGCCGAAGTACGACTGCACGCGATCGATCGCGCGGCCGTTGTCGACGAGCTCGAAGGTGACGTCGTAGAGATTGGGATGGTCCGGGCTCCAGAGCTGCGGGTTCGCGACGTTGAGCGTGAGTGTCGATCGGCCGTCGGTCACCGCCGACTCGCCCGTGGCGACGGTCGCGCCGTCGCGCGTCACGGTCGCGCGGAACGTCAGGGCGCGCGTCGACGCCGCGAGGTGCGCCTCGAACGCCACAGCGCCGTCGATCGACGGCGTGATGCGGACCTCGTCCAGATGGCTCGCGCCGGCCGCCTCGATCCACACGCTCTGCCAGATGCCGCTCGTTCGTGAATAGAAGATGCTCTTCGACTGCGGCTCCCAGTACTGCTTGCCGCGCGGCTGATGCCGATCGGTCGGCGAGTCTTCCGCGCGCACGACGAGCGTGTTCGGCCCGGCGTGGAGGAGCGGCGTGATGTCGAAGGTGAACGGCGTGTTGCCGCCTTCGTGCGTGCCCGCAAGCGATCCGTTCACCCAGACCCTCGCGCGATAGTCGACCGCGCCGAAGCGCAGGAGCACGTGCCGTCCGCGCCACGCAGCCGGAATCGTCACGGATCGGCGGTACCACACCCACGGATGGAAGCCGCGATCGCCGATGCCGCTCTTGGGCGTCTCGAAGGCGAAGGGCACCGTGATTGTCTTCGAGAACCGATGCGTGCCGGCGGCCCATCGCGCGTTGATTCCGGCATTGGCATCGTCGAATTCGAAGGTCCAGCGGCCGTTGAGCGAGCGCCAATCCGCACGTGCGAATTGCGGCTGCGGATATTCGGGCCGCGGCACGCTCTGCGCGGCAGCCGGTCCGACGAAGGCGAAGAGCAACACAGCGGCGAGAAGGGGCTTCGGCATGGCGAGAGATGCGCGGCGGGGCCCATCCTACATCAGGGTCGTCGGCTGCAGGGCCTGATGACGTGGCTGGAGTATCATCACGCCGGCAAGAATTTCCCTGTCGCCGAACGGGAGGTTTCATGCGTCGTTCGAACATCGATCGGCTCGGACGGGCCGCGCTGCTCCTCGCGATCGCGGCCGGCACAGGCATCGCGTGTCAGCAACCGCCGGCCCCAGCGCCCACGCCGGCGAAGCCGCCTGCTATCGATCACCGTCCGTTCGGCACGACACCCGATGGAGTTCCCGTGAACGTGTACACGTTGACCAACGCCCACGGCATGGAAGTGCGCGTCACGAACTACGGCGGGACCGTCGTCTCGATCAAGACGCCCGATCGGCACGGCCAGCTCGGCGACGTCGTTCTCGGCTTCGACACGTTCGACGGCTACCTGCACAACACGCCGTACTTCGGCGCCACCGTCGGTCGCTACGGCAACCGCATCGCGAAAGGGCGGTTCGCCCTCGACGGCGTGA
>CALFMR010000195.1 GCA_937880585.1 uncultured Acidobacteriota bacterium | reverse complement strand
GGTGTACTTCCCTTCCAGGATGACCGTCAGATATTGGGCGTTCAACTCGCGCGTGGCGCGCTCAGCGGCCGCGACGTGCACGGGCGTTTCGAGGACCGGCGCGCAGACGGTCATGTTCTCGGCGAGTCCGACCTTCGTGCCCGGCTTCGCGTGCGCGCGGATCGCCTGCACCGCGAGTCCGTGGCCGAGCACGGCGTTGTGCCGCGTCTGGTTGAACGCCTTCGGCGCGAGCGTCAGGCCGGGCGCGTGGACGCCGACGCGATACCCCAGCTCGACGAACGCGCCGAACTCGTTGATCGTGAAAATGTGCTTGACGCGATCCGACAGCCGCTCGGCGACATAGCCGGCGTACTCCGCGAAGGCCTTCGACGTCTCGGATGATTCCCACCCGCCGACCCGATCCTGCAGCGCCTGCGGCAGGTCCCAGTGATAAAGCGTCGCGTAGGGCTCGATGCCCGCCGCGTGCAACTCGTCGAGCAGGCGATTGTAGAAGTCGAGGCCTTTCGGATTCGGCGCGCCCGTGCCATCCGGAAAGACGCGCGGCCAGGCGATCGAGAACCGGTAGCCTTTGACGCCTAGCGCCTTCATCAACGCGACGTCTTCTTTGTAGCGATGGTAGTGATCGTCGGCGACGTCGCCCGTGGCATTGCCCGCGACCTTACCCGGCGTATGAGAGAAGGTGTCCCAGATCGACGGCCCGCGCCCGTCCTCTGTGACTGCCCCCTCGACCTGATACGCCGCCGTCGCCGTCCCCCAGAGAAATCCGTCGGGAAACGCGAGCGACCGCGACGTCTCCGTGCCGGCCGCCTGTGCGGCGACCGGCGTACTCGCTCCGACGAGCGCCGCCGACGCGCCCACTGCCGTCGCTCCGACGACTCTCGCAAAGTCCCGCCGGCTGACGTCCCGTCTCATGATGTGCCCCCGCGCGCGATGTCATATCACATCGGCGGGCTCGCCGGCGGGCCTCGCGCGCGGCGACTAGAAGGTCACGCCGACCGTCACTTTCACGGTTCGCGGCGTGACGAAGTGCGTGCCGCTGAACGTGGAGTGGAAGTTGTACAGCGCGATCGTGTTCGCGAGGTTGATGACGCTCAACTGCACCTTCACCTTGTTCTGGTGCTTCGCGAACAGGTTGTCGATGCCCACCGCGACGTCGAACAGATGCCGCGGTGCAATCCGCGGCGGATTCGTGTCATCGTCTTCGGTCCCGTCGGCCGGGATGCGAAGGCGCGTGGCGCCGCGATCGGCGACGTCGCAGGACGTGATCGGCGAGGTCGGCGTAGCGAACGTGCTGCCGCAGTAGAGGCCAATCGCCGCCTGATCATCGGCGCCGAGCGCCAGCGCCGAGGCATAGTCGGGCACGTCGCCGGCGACCAGACCCGAGTCGTATCGCCACGTGCCGCCCCC
>CALFMR010000194.1 GCA_937880585.1 uncultured Acidobacteriota bacterium | reverse complement strand
TGAGATATTCGGGAAAGTTCAGGGCGAAGCGGCTGACGAGTGCGCGGTTCGGGCCGTACAGCTCGATGTCCGACGTGACGCGCGTGCGCGAGAGCCCCGTCTGGCTCCAGACGAGGAACGCCGTCTGGTACTCGAACGGACGCGGATCGCGGACGAGATCCGCGAGGCCGGCGAGCCGATCGATGTCGCGCTCGGCCTGCACGAGATCGGACCGAAGCTGTTCGGGCTGACCCGCGACGGCGGGCGTCAATTCCGTCTGAATCACGTCGCGCGCGGTCCGGTCGGCGATGAACGCGGCCATCGGATAGATGGTGACGAGCGGCGCGACGAGTGCGAGCAGGCCGAGCCACAGGCGCATCGACTCGGTCGTGCGCCGGTAGTCGCGGCGCAGCCGCCGGGCCGCGAGCGCGAACGCGACCGCCGCGGCGGCCATGGTGATCGCGGGTAACGCGGGCAGTCCTGTCGACCGGCCCGTCATGGCGTGTTGCACGACGATCGTCGGTACGAGCCAGAAGCCGAGGGCTGCGAGCGTGGCCGGGCGAGGCGGCATCAACCGCCATCGCACCGCCACGCCAGCGAGCAGCGACGCGACGGCCCAGCAGAGCGCGAGCTCGAGGATGAGCACGCTCCAGATGTCGATGAGGCCGGTCGTCGAGAACGGGAAGAGCGCCGACTGCCAGCGATCGAGCGAGAGCGGCGTGATGCGGCTCGACAGGATGTGCGAGATGAGCGTGATGACGCCCGCGAGCGCCGCGCCGGCCAGCAGATGTTCGATCGCGAAGCGGATCGGCTCGGCCGCCGGCTGACGTCGCGATCGGCTGCGCCACCACCACGCGCCGGGCACGAGGACCGCGGCCGCGAAGAGCGCGCTCGACGTGAGACAGGCGCCGACCGGCGCGGGCGCGCCGAGCACGATCGCCAGTCGTACGAGCGCCGCGGTCGCCAGCCCGAGGATCGCGAGCGCCGCGATCGACCAGCCAATCCACCCGGCGGTGCGCGCCGCATGGCGGCGGCGGTCGAGTACGGGGCCGAGGAACCACAGGAGCGCGACCGCCAGCGGCACGGCCGCGGCGGCGAGCACGCGGCGGCGGACGGCCGCGCGGCCCGCGGCGATCTCCTCGGGCGCCACGTGAACTTCGAGGAGCGGCGCGCCGGTCGGGCCATCGATGATGAAGCCGTGCGCGGGCGGCTCGGCGGCGCCCGCGCCTTCGTACCGCGACAGGAACGTCACCGCGCCGAAGCGCGTGTCGAGACGGTTGGAGGAGGCGAGCACCGTCTCGGCCGTGGCGACGCCGATGCGCTGGCCGTTGCGTTCGATGGGCTCGACGAAGACGAGCCGTGTGCCGGACGGCCCGGGCGCGGCGAAAAACGCGCGCGGCCCGTTCAGTCGATCGCGCCGCAGGTTGGTCGCCGGGCCGTCGCTCCACGCGAGGACACGGTATTCGCCCGCCGGGCCCGACGGCACGTAGACATTGGCCGAGATGCGACGCGTGGCGCTCGCCGGCGGTGTCAGGGCGGCGAGCTCCGCGAAGAGCGCGGTGAGCTCGTCGCGCGATCCGGTCGCCGCCGCGACGAGATCGCGTTCTTCCGCGAGGCGTTCGGCGATCGTTTGGAGCGACGCGGATTCGGCCGTGAACTGCTGGCGCACGGCGGCCTCGAGGTGGCGCGAGGTATCAGCGGCCGTCGGCCCGAACACGGCCAGTTCGTACACCGCCCCCGACAACCCGATGACGAGGGCGGCAGCGCCGGCATACGCCAGGAGACGAGTGGATGGGGACACGTGTCGAGCGGGGCGCGGCAGTGTCGCGAGAATACCAAAAACCGCAGTGTTATACTCGCCGGCCCGTGTCCCGTGCCGCCGGCCGCGATAAAGGCCCGCTGCCCCTCCTCGCCGCGCTCGAACGCGGCGCCCTCGTCGTCGCCGTCAACTGGCCCGTCGTCCTCGTCGATCTGGCCGTCGAGCTCCTGTACGAGCTCGCGCTCGCCGTCCCCATCATCGGCGGCGCCGTGATGGGCGCGGCTCTCATGGGCGCCGACCTGGGCGACATGCTGCGCGCCGGCCTGCCCTCGACGGCCGATGTCGTCATCGGCGCACTGGCCTCGGCCCCCGAAGCGCTCGTGTCGTTTCTCGCGGCCGTGGCCGTCGTCGCCTTCGGTGGCGAGGCCCTCATGGCGATCGTCAAGGCCGGCACGCTGCACGTGATCGTCGCCGCCGAACATCGGCTCGCCGACGGCCACGGCTGGCGCGGCGGCAGCGAGCCGCTATCCGACGCCTGGGTCTGGAGTCTCCAGCGCGTTCGCGACGGCATTGCGCGCTTCGGGCGGCGCATGCTCGCGCTGGCGCTTGCGCTGGCCGTCGCGGATTTCATCGTCGGCGTCGCGTATCTCGCGGCACTCGGCGCGAGCGCCGGACTCGCCGCCGATGCCACGTGGGCGGCGGCCTGGCCGCTCGCCGTCGTGGCCGCGACCAGCGTCGGCGTCGTGCGCGTGGCCGCGATCAAGCTCGCCTACGATTTGCTGCGCGTCGTCATCCTGACCGACGACTGCGGCCTCGGCGACGCGCGGCGCCGGCTCGCACGGTTCGTCATGGCGGACGCGCGGCAGGTCATCGGCATCTTCAGCGTGCTGGGATGCGTGACGGTCGTCGCGACGATGCTCTTGGTGCTGGCCGCGGCCGGACTGGCGGTCATCGCCTGGATGCCGTTCGCGAGCGTCGTCGTCGTGCCGCTGCAACTGGCGGCGTGGATCGTCCGTGGCCTCATCTTCGAATACTTCGCGCTGAGCGCCGTATCCGCCTACCAGACGCAGTACCGCCGCTTCTCGACGGCCGAAGGCACGATCTCCATCGAGCGATCACCGCAACTTGTGCTTGTAGACGACGACGGCGCGGTCGACCGGCGAGACGGTGAGGAGCGCCATCCACGCGCCGTTGGGGGCGACGGCAATCGCCTGGAGTGACGCCGACGGCTGCGGCTGATCGGTCACGGCGGGTTTGGGCGGCCTCGCCGTCGGCGACGGCGCCTGCGCGCGCGACAACGCGAAGACCTCGTCGGTGACGAGCGGCACGAGCATCTCAGTGGGCGCCGTGAGCGCGGGACCAGCGAGCGCGCGACGGGGCAGGATGTCGACGCGTCGCATCGCGCCATTGCCGCGATCGAACAAGCGCACGGTATTGTCGAGAAACACCATGTACACGAGGCGGTCGTCGACCGCGGGTGCGCCGATCGCGGGGACGCGCACGCGATAGCACCAGTCCATCCGGCCGTTGGTCTGTGCGTAGGCGCACGCTGGTCCCTCGCTCGTGCCGAAGTACACGCGATCCCCGTTGGCCACGATGCCGGTCGGCGTCATCGTGAGCGTCACGCGCCAGTTCACGGCTCCCGTCTCGAGATTGAGCGCCGCGAGCGTGTGGTCGGTGAGCGCGACGACGACCGCGTTCACACCATTGGCGAGCGGCACGATGGCGGGCGAGCCGACGTTCTGCTGCCAGAGTGCGGTGCCGTCGTCGGCGCGATATGCGCGCACGTCGGTCGCGGTCGAGACAATGACGCGTCCATCGACGGCGAGCGGGCCCGCCGCGGACGCCGCGCCGGCGACCGCCGTCGTCCACACGATCGTGCCCGTTGACGCGTCGACGGCCGTCAGTGCCTTGTCACTGGTCGCAAAGACGACGCGGTCGAGCGCGGCGAGCGGAGCGGTCGCCGCGACTGGCGCGGTCCACACGGGCGTGCCGTCCGCGATGGCGAAGCCCGCCATCGGGTCGTCGCCGCCGGCGACGACGACGCGCAGGGGCGTCATCGCGACGTAGCGCGGTCCGCCGAGCGAGACGGGATGCATCCACGCGAATGAGAACGTCGGCTTGGCAGCTTCAGCCGCCGCCACTTGCGCGGCCGTCGGAAGGTGCGCCGTGAGGCCGACGCTGATCAACGGGAAGCCGGGCGGCGGGGGCAGATGCGCGCGCGTGCCGACATCGAATGGCAACGGAGGCGTCGTGGGCGCCGGCTCCGCGGTCGACATGCCGGGCGGGGGCGGCAATGTGACGGTTGATGCGCTCGACGGTGTCGGCGCGGGAACGGTCTGCCCGTTCGCTTGCGATCGCAGGACGACGGTGGGTAACACCAGAACGGCCGCGAGGACGAGACCCCCACATATCGTGGTTGCGACACGCGCCACCCGCTTATAATAGCGGCGTTCGCGCGGGGCTTCGGCCTCGTCCTTGCTTCCGTCCCATCGCCGCGTGACACATCAAACGATCATCGTTCTCGATTTCGGCTCGCAGTACACCCAGTTGATTGCGCGCCGGCTGCGCGAGCTCGCCGTCTTCTCGGAGATCCTGCCGCCGACGACGACGGCGGAGGAGATTCGGCGTCGCGCGCCGGTCGGGATCATCTTCTCCGGCGGGCCGAAGAGCGTGTCCGAGCCGGGAGCGCCCGGTGTCGATCCGGCGATCTTCGAGATCGGCACGCCGACGCTCGGCATCTGCTACGGCATGCAGCTTCTGACCGACCGGCTCGGCGGCGCGGTCGAGCGCGCACCGCATCGTGAGTACGGACTGGCCACGGTCAGCTTCGCGACGAGTGCGCCGCTCTTTGCCGGACTTCCGGGCGAGGCGCGCGTCTGGGCGAGTCATGGCGACTTCGTCGCGCGGGCGCCGGAAGGCTTCGAGATCGTAGCAACGTCGCCCAATGCGCCCGTGGCGGCCATCCAGCATCCGGGACGCAAGCTCTACGGTCTCCTGTTCCACCCCGAGGTCGCGCACACCGAGCACGGCACGGACATCCTGCGGAACTTCGCGTTCGGCGTCTGCGGCTGCCGCGGCGATTGGACGATGGCGTCGTTCGTCGAAGAGAGCATTGCGCGCATTCGGCAGCAGGTCGGCGAGGGCCGCGTCGTGTGCGGCCTGTCGGGCGGCGTGGATTCGACGGTCGCGGCCGTGCTGCTGCACCGCGCGATCGGCGATCGGCTGACGTGCATCTTCGTCGACAACGGACTCCTGCGTCTCAACGAAGCGGAGCAGGTGCGGACGCGGTTCACGCGTCTCGGGCTGCCGCTCGAATTCGTCGACGCGTCGGACCTGTTCCTCGAGCGTCTCGACGGCGTCAGCGATCCCGAGCGCAAGCGGAAGATCATCGGCGCCACGTTCATCGACGTCTTCGAACGCCGCGCGAACGAGCTTGGCACGTTCGACTTCCTCGCGCAGGGCACGCTCTATCCGGACGTCATCGAAAGCGTGTCGGTCATCGGCCCGTCGGCGGCGATCAAGAGCCATCACAACGTCGGCGGGCTTCCCGAGCGCATGCGGTTCAAACTCGTCGAGCCGCTGCGAGAGCTGTTCAAGGATGAAGTGCGCGCCGTGGGCACGACGCTCGGACTCGACGACGAGTTCGTCTGGCGCCAGCCGTTTCCGGGCCCCGGCCTGGCGGTGCGCCTGCTCGGACCCGCGACGCGCGACCGGCTCGATCTCCTACGCCGTGCTGACGCCGTCGTCGTCGACGAAGTGCGGAAGGCGGGATGGTACCGGAAGCTCTGGCAGTCGTTCGCCGTGCTCCTCCCCGTGCAGAGCGTCGGCGTCATGGGCGACGGCCGGACGTACGAATATACGGTTGCGATTCGCGCGGTCGAGAGCAAGGATGGAATGACGGCCGACTGGGCGCGGCTTCCGCACGACCTACTCGCCGCGATCTCGTCGCGTATCGTCAACGAGGTGCGCGGGATCAATCGCGTCGTCTACGACATCAGCTCGAAGCCGCCGGCGACCATTGAATGGGAGTGATGCCAGACTTCGTCCATCTGCACCTGCACACCGAGTTCTCGCTGCTCGACGGCGCGTGCCGGATCGGCGAGATGCTCGATCGCGTCGCCGAGCTGAAGATGCCGGCCGTGGCGGTCACCGAGCACGGGAACATGTTCTCGGCCGTGACCTTCCACGACGAGGCACGGAAGCGCGGCGTCAAGCCGATCCTCGGCTGCGAGGTGTACGTGGCGCCCGGCGCGCGGACGGATCGATCCGGCACGCCCGGAGAGACGGCGAACCATCTGGTCCTGCTCGCGGAGACGAGCGAAGGCTTCCACAACCTCGTCAAGCTCGTCTCGGCCGGCTACACGGACGGGTTCTATTACAAGCCGCGCATCGACAAAGCGCTGCTCGCCGCGCACGCCAAGGGACTCATCGGCCTCAGCAGCTGCCTCAAGGGCGAAGTCGCCACGGGCCTGCGCACCGACCAGGCGCAGAAGGCGATGCACGCCGCGGCGACCTATCGCGACATCCTCGGCCCGAACAACTTCTTCCGCGAGATGCAGTATCAGGGCATCGAGGAACAGCGCGTCGTCAACACCGGGCTCGT
>CALFMR010000193.1 GCA_937880585.1 uncultured Acidobacteriota bacterium | reverse complement strand
CGGCATCGGCGAACGGGCGGGTCACCTCGACATCGACTACCGCGAGGCGCGAGAGCGCCACTCGTTCGTCGAGCGGCTCTGGCGCGCGTTGCGGGACATCAACCGCGAACGGGCGATCGACATCGTGCACGCGCACGATTACAAAACCGACGTCCTGGTCTGGCTGCTCGGCCGACGGACCGGCGTTACGCCGCTCGCGACGGCGCACGGCTGGACCGGACACACGACGCTCGAGCTCCGCGTGTACTATCCCGGCGACAAGCGTGTGCTCGCCCGGTTCCCCCGCGTCATCGCCGTCTCGAGCGAGATTGCCCGTGAGCTCGTCCGGACGGGCTCGGATCCCGATCGCGTGACGGTCATCCTGAACGGCATCGATCCGATGGCCTTCCGCCGCGATCCCTCGCGCCGCCCTGATGCTCGACGCCGACTCGGCTTTGGCGACGACGAGATCGTCGTCGGCAGCGTCGGCCGGCTGGAGACGCAGAAGCGCTTCGATCTGCTCATCGACGCGTTCGCCTCCATCGCCCGCGCGCGACCGCGGCTGCGGTTGGCCATCGCCGGCGACGGCAGCCTGCGCGAGGCGCTCGACGCACAGGTCGGTCGGCTCGGACTGCACGCGACCTGCCATCTCCTCGGCCATCAGACGGACATCGTCGCGCTGCACGAAGCGTTCGACCTGTTCGTCCAGTCGTCGGAGTACGAGGGCACGCCGAACGTCGTCCTGGAGGCGATGGCCATGGAGACGCCGCTCGTGGCGACCGACGTCGGTGGCACTCGCGAGCTTGCGGCTGACGGCGAACACGCGCTCATCGTGCCGCCGCACGACACGGCCGCTCTCGTGCGGGCGATGACGACCGTTCTCGACGAGCCGGCGGCCGCCCACACGCGCGTGGCCGCGGCACGTCGCCGCATCGAAACGGATCTCTCGTTCGACATGCGCACACGGCGGCTCGAAACCATCTATGACGCGCTGGCCGGCGCTCGTCGCACGAAGCCGAACGCCGGCTCGGCATCGCTGCGAGTGCCTCATGCGTAGCGCCGCCAAAGCCCTCGCGCGGGCTCTCGCGTTCGTTTTGGCCTCGCCGGCCATCCTGTCATTCGTGATCCGCCGCGCGTTCCTGGGCGCCGACCGGGCCCTCGAAGGTTCGACGCAGGCGCTCGCGCTCGTGCCGGGACTCGTGGGCCGATACGTCCGGGGCGCATTCCTGCGGGTGGCGCTCGCCGGCTGTTCTGCATCGGCCACGGTGGAATTCGGCACGCTGTTCAGCCAGGCCGGGGCGCGGCTCGATGACGACGTGTACGTCGGCCCGCGCTGTCATCTGGGTCTCGTTCACCTCGAACGGGACGTCCTGCTCGGGGCGGGCGTTCACGTGCCGAGCGGCGGCGCCACGCACGCAACCGATGATCTCGATCGCCCGATTCGCGAACAGGGCGGTACGCGGACGCTCGTCACGATCGGCGAGGGGACGTGGGTCGGCAGCGCGGCGGTCGTCCTGGCGGACGTCGGCAGGCACTGCATCGTCGGCGCGGGCGCGGTCGTCACGCGTCCCCTGCCCGACTACGTCGTCGCGGCCGGCGTGCCGGCGCGCGTCATCCGGCAACGGCGCAGCGAGCCCGACCGCGCATGAGAATTCTGTTCCTCACGCATCGGCTGCCCTACGCGCCGAACCGCGGCGATCGCATCCGCGCGTACTACCTTCTGCGGCAGATGTCGCGGTTTGCGTCGGTCTCGCTCTTCTCGCTGATTCATGACGATGTCGAAGCCGCCGAAGTGACGCGCACGCCGTTCGCGGCGCGCATCGCGACCGCGCGGGTCCATCGTCTCGCCAATCTCGCGCGCGGGGCGATCAGCCTGCCGTCGAATCGGCCTCTCACACACGCGCTCCTCGACGGCGCCGGTGCGGCCCACGCGATCGACACGCTGACTCGACCGGCGCCGGACGTCGTGGTCGCGTTCTGTTCCGGGATGGCGCGATTTGCGTTGGCGCCGCCGCTCGTCGAGTTGCCGTTCGTCCTCGACATGGTCGACGTCGACTCGGCGAAGTGGCGGGCGATGGGCGCGACGGCCGGACCGCGGGGTTGGATCTACCGGCGCGAGGCGCGGACGCTCGCCGCGTTCGAAGCGAGCGCGGCGCGGCGCGCGGCGCTGACGCTCGTCGTCAATGAGCGCGAGTGCGAGACACTTCGCGCGCTCGCGCCCGGCGCGCCGGTGACGGTGCTGCCGAACGGCATCGATCTCGACGCCTATCGCCCGCCCGATCCGCCGGTCGCGGCGCCGGAGGTCATTTTCTGCGGCGTGATGAGCTATGCGCCGAACGAGGCGGCCGTGCAGTGGTTTGCGGCCGAGGTCTGGCCGCTCGTGCGACGTGCCGTCAGCGGCGCGCGGTTCACCGTCGTCGGATCGGAGCCGACGGCTGCGGTCCGGCGGCTCGCGGCGATCGATCCGTCGATCCGCGTCGTCGGTGCGGTCCCGGCCGTGCAGCCGTACTTGTGGGCGTCGGCGGTCTCGGTCGCGCCGCTGCAGCTCGCGCGCGGCGTGCAGAACAAGGCGCTCGAAGCCATCGCGGCCGGCGTGCCGGTGGTCGCGACGACGACCGTCGTTGACGGTTTGCCGACAGCCGTGCGACCGGCGTGCCTCACGGCCGACACGGCCGAGTCTTTCGCGCGGGGCGTGCAGTCGCTCCTGGTACTCGCGCCCGAAGAGCGTCGTGCGCGCGCCGAGCTCGCGACCATCGCGAACCTCAGCT
>CALFMR010000192.1 GCA_937880585.1 uncultured Acidobacteriota bacterium | reverse complement strand
TGTTCATGATCTTCGAGATCACGCAGGACTATCAGATCCTCGTGCCGCTCATGGTGGCCAACCTCCTGAGCTTTCTCATCTCGAAGCGCTATCAGCCCCTGTCGATCAATGACGCGTTGCTCCAGCAGGACGACGTCCACCTGCCGCCGGCGGCCGCGGTGCAGCCGGGGCCCGCAAGCCTGATGGCGCGTGCGCTGATGCGGAGCGACGTCAACCTGCTCGACCCGGAGGTCACGATCGCCGTGGCCGCCGAGCAGTGCGCGAAAGACCGCAGCACCGCGTGTCTGGTCGGAACGGGCCGACAACTCATCGGCACGGTCTCGGCCGAGAGCCTGGCGTCGGCCGTGGCAGCCGGCCGCGGCGCCGAGCCCCTTGGCGTCCTGGTCGACACCGACGCCGGGCGCCTCGTCCATGTGCACCCGGACCATCCCGTCGAGATCGTGTTCGATCGCTTCGGACAGAGTGCCGGATTGTTGCCGGTCGTGAGCCGGACCGACGCGCGGCGCGTCGACGGCGTGATCGCGCTCGACGACCTCGTGGCGTTCGGACGGCCCAGGCGACCGCGGCCCGACGGCGGAGCGCCGACTCAGGCCGCGCCCGCGCCGGACTCCCGCGTCAATTTGTAGAGCAGCGTGCCGAGCGCGAGGATCGTCAACGCGCCGCCGATGCTGAGAAATATTTCGAGACGCGGCCCTGGGGCGTGCGCACCATGATGCCGGCGGCGTGCACGAACTGCCGCGCTCGTCCCATCGGTACGAGAAACCGACCGACTGCGTCAACGCGCGAATGGCGGGCTCGGCGCCGGTGAGGAAGTGCCAGCACGGTGAGCTTCGATCCTCGCGATACGTCACGAACGCCAGGAAGGCCCCGAAAAACACGAAAGGCCGCAAGTCCCGTGAGACATGCGGCCAAGTGGATGTGTTGGTCGGGGCGAGTGGATTCGAACCACCGACCCCTCGGTCCCGAACCGAGTGCTCTACCAGGCTGAGCCACGCCCCGACAACCGAACTATCTTACCTCAGAGCCGAGATTCTCCGTGAGCGCTTCGATACGGCCCAGGGCCGCGTGGTCCGTGAGGTCCGGCTGGAGCGGCGTCACCGACGCGTAGCCATCGCGGATCGCCTGGTAATCCGAGCGATCGTGCGGCAGCCAGTCGTCCTCGGCCTCCTCGATCCAGAAGTACGGCTGCTGGCGTGGATCCAGCCGCCGATCGACCTTCGTGATGTGGTTGCGGCGCGCCTGCACGGTCGTGCGCACGCCGCGGATCACGCCCTGCGGGACGTTCACGTTGAGGAACGTCCGCGACGGCAGCGGCGAGGCGAGCAGAGACGCAGCCAGCGCGGCTGCCAGCGACGCGGCCGGACCGAAGTCCCACTCCCCCCTCGCGTACTCGAGCGACACCGCCAGCGCCGGGTAGCCGAGCAGCGCGCCTTCGAGCGCACCCGCCACCGTCCCCGAGTACGTCACGTCGTCGCCGATATTGAGCCCCTTGTTGATGCCCGAGACGATGAGCGCTGGCGGCGCGTCGAGCACTTCGGCGAGCGCGATGTTGACGCAGTCGGTCGGCGTCCCGTCGACGGCATAGACGCGGTCGCGCACGCGTTCGAGGCGCAGCGGTCGACGCAGCGTCAGTGCGTGACCGACGGCACTGGCCTCGGTCCCCGGCGCGACGATGACGACCTCGCCGAGCGGCGCGAGCGCGTCGGCGAGCGCATGAATCCCCGGCGAGAAATAGCCATCGTCATTCGTCACCAGGATGCGAGTCATCAGCGTATCGATTCTATCAAGCGGCATCGGCCGGACCTGCTGTCATCCCGTCCCGTCGCGCCCGTGATCCAAGAAACGCCTTGCGCTCGTCGAGGTGCGGGATGACAATGCCGCTGTTTCGTTCCGTGCGTGTCCCGCCGGTGCCCGGATGCACCGGCGTCGTCATCTTGGAGGAGCGCATGTCGTTCGTGACGAAGCCGCCGCCGTGACCCTCTCCGCCACGGCTCGTTCCCATGCCCGCGCGCTCGCGCCCTCGGTCGAGGGGCTGACCGGCTCGCCGTTCCATCGTGACGCCTACGTCGTGAGCCCGTGACATAGTCAAGCGTCCGCTATCAGCGTTCAGGAGGCCCTCATGAGCTTGCTCGATTCCATTCTTGGTGCCCAGGGCGGCGCCGCCGTCCAGCAATTGGGCGCCCAACTCGGGTTGGGACAGAACGAAACGACGTCGGCGCTCTCCGCCCTCGTCCCGGCGCTCGCGGCCGGCATCCAGCAGAACGCGCAAAGCGAAGGCGGCTTGTCGTCGCTCGTCTCGGCGCTCACGAACGGATCCCACCAGCAGTACGTCAACAATCCCACCACGCTCGCCGATCCGTCGACCGTCGACGACGGCAACGCGATCCTGGGACACGTGTTCGGCAGCAAGGACGTGAGCCGGCAGGTCGCGGCGCAGGCGTCATCGACGACCGGCATCGGACAGGACGTGCTCAAGAAGATGCTGCCGATGGCCGCCGCGCTCGTCATGGGTGCGCTGGCGAATCACGCGTCGACGGCGGCGACCAATGCGGGCGTCTCCGGCAGCGCGCTCGGCAACGCGCTGGGAGGATCGCTCGGCGGATCGCTCGCCTCGGTGATCGGACCGAGCCTGATGGGCATGCTCGGCGCGACGCTGAATCAGGGGCAGGCCGGCGCGAGTGGCACGACCGGTGGCGGACTGGCCGGCATGCTCGGCAAACTCTTCGGCGGCTAGTCGCGGCGCGCCGCGTCGTCGGTCAGCGAGCCGGTTCGAACGTCGATCCTCGTCCTCGAGAAGGAGCATCCGATGCTGCACATGATTGGGCACGCCATTCTGGGGTTGATTATCGGAGTCGTCGCCAAGCTGCTCGTCCCGGGCATCGATCCGGGCGGCATCATCGTCACGGCCATCCTCGGCGTCGTGGGCGGCTGGCTGGGCGGCTTCATCGGACAACTGGTCGGCCTCTACAAGAAGGGCCATCCGGCCGGATTCATCATGTCGGTCGTCGGCACGATCGTGCTGCTCCTGATCTATCGCGCGGTCGCCTGAGTCCGGACGGCGCCCGTGCCGATCCGCTTCCCCACGTTTTCCCCCGACGAGCTGGTGGCGATGACCATCGCCATCAGCTTCGCCGCGGGACTGAACGTCTACGCGACGGTGGCCACGCTCGGCCTGCTGTCGCGCGCGGGCCTGCTCGTCCTGCCCGCGTCGCTTGGTCCGCTCGCCAACTGGTGGGTCATCGCCGCGAGCGTGGCCCTCTTCGTCGTCGAACTGGTCGCTGACAAGATTCCCGTCTTCGATCTCATCTGGAACGCGCTGCAGACGTTCGTCCGCGTACCGGCCGGCGCGCTGCTCGCCTTTGCCGCGACGACGCACCTGTCGCCCGGCGCGCAGGTGGCGGCGACGATCGGTGGCGGCCTCATCGCGCTCATCGCGCATGGCGGCAAGACGGCGACGCGCGCGGCCGTGTCGCTCTCGCCCGAGCCGTTCTCCAATTTCGTGCTGAGCTCGGCTGACGACGTGCTGGCCGTGGCCGTATCGTGGGTCGCGACGCGGCATCCATTCGCCGCGGTGTCCTTCGTTCTCGGCTGCTTCGTTATAGCCGTCGTGCTGTTTCG
>CALFMR010000191.1 GCA_937880585.1 uncultured Acidobacteriota bacterium | reverse complement strand
CGTACGCCCTTACTTCGCCACGAACCCTCGCCTCGCCCTGACCGTGTAGTTGCCGGAGCGCTTGAGCTTCACCTCAATCGTGTGCCAGCGGCCGTCCTTGGGCGCGGCCGAGGCGTAGCCGATGAAGTACTGCCGGCTCAGTTCGTCGGCGATGTCGGCGGTCGCCGGATCGAGGTCGGAGACGGAGCGGATGACTTCCGTGCGTCCACCGGTGTCGTCCGTGATGCCGCGAAGCGCGTCGGGATTGACGCGGTCGTAATCCGGCGCGCGGCCTTTGGACGGTGACGACGATCGCGGCGCGCGTCTCGTCGCCGGACCCTTGCCGGGGAACGGCGACGGCACGGGAATGGTCTGCGGCGCGAGTGGCGAGAGATCGCCGGACGCGTCGATGCCAATCGCGTAGACGAGCACTTCACTCGAGCGAATGAGCGCAACGAGCTCGTCGAGGCTCGTGCGGCTGCTCGTGTCGTTGCCGTCCGAGATGACGACGACCGCTTTCTTGCGGCGCGTGCCGGTTGCCGCGCGCGTGACGGCTTCCGCGACGGCATCGTAGATGGCCGTGCCGCCGTTCGGCTTCAGCGTGCCGAGCGCCGCCGCGGCGCCGCGTCGATCGTCGGTCCAGTCGACGACGAGCGTGGGGCGGCTGTCGAAGCGGTAGATGAAGACCTGATCGCGCTGGTCGAGCAGATCGTACAGAAATCGGTTGAGCGCCGACCGTGCCGCGGTGATCTTGTCGCCGAGCATGCTGCCGCTGGTGTCGATCGCGAGGCCGAGGCTGACTGGCACGCGCTCGGACTCGAACTGCTGGATCGCGCGCGGCTGTCCGTCTTCGTAGACCTCGAAGTCATTGGCGTGCAAGTTCGGGACGAAGCGGCCGTTGGCGTCGGTCACCGTGGCCGTGACGTTGATGAGCGCGACGCTCGTGTGGAACGAGAACGCCGGATTGGCCGGCGGCTGCTGCGGCGCGAGCGCGAGGCTGAGCGCGGCGGTGGCTGAAAGCGTCGCGATGCTGAATGCGCGTGGCGTCATGGCGCGAGCCCCGTACCGGGCTGGATCGCGCCGGTCGCGAGTGGCGCGTCGTGCGTGCCGGCGAGCGCGGTGTCCGCCGTGTCGGCCGGAAGCTGACCGCGTCGATCGACGTGCGCGACCGGACCGCCGTCGTGCTGCCGGAACCCGACGCGATATCGGCTCACCGCGGACGCATTGCGAACAGTGACGACGAACGGCGATTCCTGACCGGGATCCAGCCGCTGTTCGTCGATGGCGGCCTGCCCGCTCGCGAAGTATCGGCCATCGCGATCGAAGAGGTAGACGACGGCGTCGAGATCGTCGACGCGCGAGCCACGTGCCGGATTCTCGACGAGGCCCGTTACGACGAAACCACCGTCCGGACTGCGCGTGTTGCGCAATGACAGCAACTCGAGCGGCTGCGTGCGTGTGAAGAGCGAGGCGAGCGACGTGCCACGGGAATTGCTCGCGGCCGCGGCCAGGCCGGACGACCACAACGCGACGCCGAGCACGATGATGGCGGCCGCGGCAAGTCCCGCAATCGTGAGCGTCGCGACGCGTCCGGATCCCGTGACTGGCTCGACGGTCGCGAAGTGCGCGGCATGCGACGGCACGCGGATGACAGCCGGCTGCGGCCGCGGCGTGGGATCGAGATCGAGCGGCAACGACTCGTCCGGCTCGCGCATCGCGAAGTCCCAGTCGTCGCGTCCGGCGTTCGTCTCGATCGCGACGGATTCAACCGTCGCCGGCCGGGAAGCATCGGGCGTGAACGAGGGTGCGCTGTTTTCGCGCGCCACAGCGATGGGTTCGAGCTCGCGCGGCGCATCACGTGCCGCCTCGTCTCTGCCGAGCCGATCGGTGTTCCTGGCGGGTTGTCGTTCGACGCCGAGATCCGGTGTGGGCGTATCGAACGCGAGCGCGTGCAGGGCGTCGGCGCGCGCGGCGCTGCGTTCGCGGTCCGTGCGGAGCAGTTTCCAGGCCACGGCGGCCATGGCGGCGGCGAGCGCCAGCGAGACGAGGGTGACGCCAACGAGGAGGGTTTCCATACGCGTTACCTCAGCGAGAACTCGACCGATATCTGCACCGACACGTCGACCGGCGCGCCCTGACGCGTCGCCGGCGTGAATCGCCACTGCCGAACGGCGTCCACCGCGCGTTCTTCCAGGCCCGCGCCGAGGCCGCGCACGACGCGGATGTCGCCGACCGAGCCGTCGCGGCGCACGGTGACTTGCAACACCACGTCGCCCTGCAAGCCGAGGCGACGGCCTTCTTCCGTGTAGGCGGGCCGGACTTCGCGCACGAGCGTTGGCGCGGCAATGCCGCTGCCCGGCGCGTACGCGCCGCCGCCGGTTCCGCCACCCGTGCCGGGTCCGATGCCCGGGCCAGTGCCCGATCCCATGCCGGCCCCCGAGCCGCTGCCAGCGCCCGTCCCAGTTCCCGGGCCGGCGCTCGGCGGGGCGGGCCGCGGCGTGGGCACGCCCGGCGCGTCCACGCGATTCGACGCGGCGGGTGCGACCGGTGCCTGGACGGTGAGCGGCGGCGTGGGCGGCGGAGGCGGCACCGGCCGCGGCGGCACGCGATAGCTCTGCACGGGTCGGACGGGCGGTCGGATTGGTGGACGAATCGGTGGCGGCCGGCGCGGCGGGACGCGAATGGCGCGAACCGGCGTCTGGACGCGCGGCCGCGGTGCCGCGGCCGCGCGTTTCGGCGGAGGCGGGGGCGCCGGCATGTGCATGCCGCCGCCCCCGCCTCCACCAGATGGTCCCGGCGCGACGAGATAGACGAGGCGCGCCGGGTGTGGCGGCGGGACGTCTGGCGGCGGCGCGGGCTCGAAGAGGCCGCGCGCGGTGCCGAACATCAGGAACGCCGCAAAGGCCGCGTGCGCGATCGCGGACGCGGCGAACCCGCCGCCGTGCGCGCGCGCGCCCGGCGGCAGCGTGCTGACGGGCGCGCGGTCTGCGGAGCCGGCGCCTCGTCCGGCGGCGAGCCGCCGGACGAGGGCGACGGCATCGGGGGCCGCGACGAACCCGCGAAACGCGACGACCTGCCCATCCGCAATCGCCGCCCCCACGTCATCGGCGCCGACCCCCGCCGCCTGCGCGATCTCCGCGGCAGAAAAGACGTCGTGAAAAGGGGCGATCGCGGCGCGCATGATCTGGCGATCGATGTGTCGGCAGCGCCCAACGCGTCCGTTAGGGGCTTTCGGGAGGCCGTAGCAGCGTGACGCGGAGGAACAGCTTAGGAACGCTCTCGTCGCTGCATCAGGCGTGAGCGAAACTGGCCCGCTGAGGCGCGGGCCGTTGCGCCAAGGGCGCGACATGCCGGTCGACGGCGGTGTCCGAACGAGAATTGAGTTTAGCTGCGACGTTAAGTCCAACTGGCGTCACTTGCACAGCGGAACTCCAAATAGCCATCTGCCGTATCCATCATTCCAGCGCAAATGCCACAGTACTCACGCGTCGCCTGCGAGCAACTGAAATCACGGTCGACAACACGACACGCCGCGTCCTCATGTGTCGCTCGCCCCTCCCTCCACACCAGAAGCGTATGTGCAACGGCAACACGCGTCATCTTTGACGAGTAGAGCGTGTGCATCACTCACTGCTACCAAGCCCCGGACAGTGAGTTGGCCCTCGAGTCCAAGACGTGCAATGACATCGCAAGTGAACGCATCAGGAAGGCGCAAGGCGAGTAGGCGGATGTTCCACCATCAACCGCCACATGTCGGGCCATACCGCCATAAAATCGGCGAATTGCCCCAGAGTTCGCTGTGCAGCCCTAAACGCCTCGGTCGAGTCGCCGCAATCAGCAAATTCATGCGGCACGAACAGCGCCCCCCCTTCGGCTGAGCGACACAACGCCGCGCGATAGTCGCTCAGTGCGCTCGACCAGGCCTTAGATGGACATTTCGACGTAACGGCTCGATCGAGAACCTGGAGCTCGATGGACCGCATGCGGAGCGCTAGGTCTGCCCATAATTCTTCGAAATCGTCCGTGGGCAACTTCGAAATCTCGCGGAGGCTCTCAGATAAGATACTAATCCTGTCGGCGATGGTCAATGGAAGATCGACGCGTATTGCTGTCGCGCGAACAACAGACATTATAAACTCAGATAATCGCGTTGTCCGCACGTAGCGCAAACGCTCGGCCGGCAAATAGTGAGACGTTCGTGTTGAATCGTGGATGACGCCAATCGGCAAGTGAGCCGTCAGAGCTCCAGGGTCGCAGAACGCTAATAACGACCCAAATACACCATCGCTGTTGCGTCCATAAGAGAAAAATGGTGGCAATAGAGCCGCGCAATCAAGTCCCATGCAGTAGGATTTGCACCCAGCATGGTGACCAACGATTACTCGCGGTGCGATCTGCCGAACTTCTCGACTTCCGAGCGCCGTCGCGAGTACGCGGTCGTCCGTTAGCAACTCATCGCGGATACGGCCAGTAGCAAAAAGCACGCTATGTCCGCAATGCACCGCAGAGTCTCCGGCAAGACCAGCGAACGTCATTCTTACCCGGAAGTCCCTCGGTCGCTCGATCGCCGACAACATATGTTCACACGCATGCTCAAGAGACACGGGCGCAAGATCACGCAGCAGCGAGTCCAGGCTGCGTCCGAGAACAGCGCCATGGCTTTGAAGAAGTCCGACAGACGTACGGCTGAGTCCATCTAGCGCGGCGGTGCGACTGGCGAACGTCTCCATATTCCTAAGGTCGGCGTGTCCAGCGATGTACATGCCGTCTTCGCGTTGAGGCGATATCCATAGATCGCATATGACATCGTCATCAATCATCACAAGTGACGCGCCCGCACTCATAAGCAATGCCACGTTCCGGTTGCAACCGATATTGCCCAGGTCCGTTCCGTAACGCATGGTACGCGTGGGCACTCCCAGTGCGGCCAAGTGGTTCACAATTATGAGATAATTATCGTAGTTAATATATGTAATTGAAAGTCCAGTCGAGCGCTGAACGCTCGCCACTACCGACGACGCGGATTGAGATTGAGATCCGTCTATGACAATGACGCGCGGGCGAACGCCACAATCAGCAAAATGCGTCGCCAAGCTGATGAGCGTCCTGCGAAGCAGCTTTGGACGGTTCGACGTAACAATGGCAACTGTACCCGCCGCGTTGAATGGCGCCACTGTAGGTAACACGTCGTTAGATAAAAATGGTATGACGAGGCCATGTTGTAGAAGACGATCGATCGCCAACGCGACTCTTGTGGGTTGTGCATTCAATGTCTCGCAGAGGCGGCGCATGTGTTGCTCAATTGTCATGCATCCACTCAAACTTCGAAGAACGGTCGCGTCAAATGAATCTAGCGACACGCACGCCATAGAGCCGCGACGCCGCGCGATGACGCGGTCGCCACCAATGCTAAAGAGTAGGACTGGAGGGACACCGACAGGAGTCGTCAAGTCATTCATGGTTAATTTTCTAGATCGATTGCGCTGGTACGGTTGATAGAACTAGAGTGCATCGCAAAATGCCTA
>CALFMR010000190.1 GCA_937880585.1 uncultured Acidobacteriota bacterium | reverse complement strand
TAGCCCGGGTCCTGGGCCGAGTGGTCGAACGGCGGATCGAGCAGCAGCAGGATCTGCGAACCGCGTGCGACAAGCGCGGTCCGGACGGCGTCCATGGCGCGCTCGGCGAACGGACGCGGCACGGCGCCCGAGAGCACGGCCCACGACTGCGCAATCGAATCGATCTTGCACTCGTCGTTCTGCGCCGATCCCAGCGGCAGGCCGTCGTCGTAATACCCGCGACGGTACCATTCGCCGTCCCAGGTCAGCTCGAGGTGGAGCGCGAGCCGGCGCGCGTCGTCGCGATAGCGCGAGGCGCGTGCCGAATCGTGCCGCCGCTCGCACAGGTCAGCGACATCGAGGAGCACGCGGAAGAGGAAGAATCCGAGCCACGTGCTCTCGCCGCGACCGGCCGGGCCGACGCGGTTCATGCCGTCATTCCAGTCGCCCGTGCCGAAGAGCGGCAGGCCGTGCGCGCCGGAGGTCTGCCCCCGATCGACGGCGCGCACACAGTGATCGAACAGCGTCCCGTCCTCGGCGGCGACGGCCGGTGTGCCGTAGGCTTCGAGCTCGTCGCGCGCGAGCACCGGCGCGTGCAGGAACGGGACGCGCTCGTCGAGTACCGCCATGTCGCCCGTCGTTCGCACGTACTCGGCGACGACGAACGGGAGCCAGAGCAGGTCGTCCGAACAGCGCGTGCGCAGGCCGCGTCCCACCGGCTCGTGCCACCAGTGCTGGACGTCGCCGGCGACGAACTGCCGTCCGGCCGCGCGTAGCAGGTGGGCGCGCGTCAGATCCGGGCGGGCGAACGACAGCGCCATCACGTCCTGCAATTGATCGCGGAAGCCGAACGCGCCGCCCGGCTGGTAGTAGCCGCCGCGCGTCCACAGCCGGCAGCTCATCGCCTGATAGATCAGCCAGTGGTTCAGCAGCGTGTCGAGTGAATCGTCGGGCGTGCGCACCTGGATCGTCTCGAGCACATCGGTCCACGACGCGTCGACCCCGTCGCGCGCCGCCATCGCGGCCTCGACGCTGCCGTGTCGGGCGGCGAGATCCCGGACCGCGTCGATGTCGCCGGCGGCGCCGAGAATCACGACGAACTGTCGCGTCGCGCCGGGTGGCAGCACGCAACGCAGGTGCAGCGCCGAGCACGGATCGAGCGCGGCGCCGACACGGCCGGACAGCTCCGCGCGCGCCATCGCCGCCGGCCGCGACAGGCTGCCGTTGCGGCCGACGAACGCCCGGCGATCGCCGGAGAACGACACCGGCCGTTCGCTCGCCGAGAGGAACGCGACCTGTCCGGCCGCGTCCTGGTTGTAGGCGTTTCGCGCGACCATGGCGCCGCTCGCCTCGTCGAACGCCGTCACGACGTGGCGATTCGCACCTGCCCGCGGCGCGCCGAGCACCCATTCGACATAAGGGAACACGCTCAGGGGCCGCGGCGTCGTGCCAGGATTGGTCAGTGTCAGCAGCGCGAACTTCACCGGGTCGCGGGCGTCGACGAAGACGTCCAGCTCGTGCCGGATACCGTGCGCCGTGCGCGCGAATCGCGTGCGTCCCGCGCGATGCGTGACGACCGAACGGCCGCTGGCCGGGTGGCGGACCACCGGTCCGGGCGTGGGCGACCAGACCTCGCCCGTCTCGTCGTCGCGGATGAACACCGCTTCGGACGTGGGATCGACGACCGGGTCGTTGGCGAACGGCGTCAGCCGGTTCTCGCGGCTGTTGCCCGACCAGGTGTGCATCGCGCCCGACGCGGTGACGATCGTGCCGAAGTGCGGGGACGCGATCACGTTGGCCCACGGCATCGGCGTCTCCGTCCCGGCGCCGGCGACGATGACATAGGCGCGCCCGTCGTCCGTGAAGCCGCCCAGCGAATTGGCCAGCGTCAGCGCCGGCACCGGCTCGTCGACGCCGGCCTCGCCGCGCGCCGCGACGGTCGGTACGAAGGGCGCGATCACGGGCTCGGCGGCGTCGGGGCGATCGAGCTGGGCGCGCAGGTCCCCGCGATCCCCGCGGAGGACGGCCGTCGCCACGGCCTCGAGCAGGACGCGCTCGCCCTGGCTCATGCGATCGGCGCGCAGGAGGTACGCGCCGCCCGGACGATGCTGCCACGTGTTCCAGGGGCCGTCGTCGAGTACGGCCGCGAGCTGCGCCTGCACTTCGTCGAGATAGCCGGGCGGATGCTCGTTGACGATCACGACGTCGGCGACGAGCCCCTTCAGCCGCCAGTATTCCTGCGCCTGGAGCACTTGACGCACGAGCGGCAATCCCGCGGCGTCGCCGACGCGTACGAGCAGGATCGGCAGATCGCCGGAGATGGCGTGCGGCCACAGTCCGGCCTGTCCCAGATCGTTCGACGCAACGGTCCGCGCGTCGGCGCGGAGCGAGCGGTCGGGGCCGAGCACGCGGGAGGCGAGCCGGTCGAACAGCACGGCTTCGTCGGTCGAGATGCTGAGATGGCGTACGCCGCTTTCCGCGCGCGTCATCGCGAGCGCGAACGTGCGCGCCGCGGCGTTCGGATCGTGATACTTGCGCGCGAGCGCCTCGGCCGTGTCGCGATCGCCGGCGATGCCGGTCGCGAAGCACAGCCGGACGGTCGAGCCGGGCAGCACCCGGATGCGCTGCCGCAGGCTGACGATCGGATCGAGGACGACCCCGGTCGTGCCCGACAGCGGTCGTCCGTCGAGCGCCTGCGGGTTGGCGGGACTGCGCCCGCGCCCGAGGAAGCGCGCACGGTCGCTCTCCCATTCGACCGGCCCCTGCGGCCGCCCTTCGAGACTGAGCGCATGAAACGCCCAGGCGCCGGGGGCGCGCGGGTCGCGCGGACGGCGATGACAGAGCAGCGCGGCGCTCTCGGGCAGATACTCGGTCTCGACGAACAGCTTGCCGAACGCCGGGTGGGCCAGGTCGTCGACAGCCGGCGTGAGGACGATCTCCGCGTAGCTCGTGACGTCGATCTCGCGGATGCGCACGCTGTGATTGCGCACCGCGATCCGCCGCACCTCGACGTCGTCCTCGGTCGACACGGCGATGTCGAGCTGCGTCGACACGTCGTCGTCGCGCCGTCGGAACGTCGCGCGATCGGCGGAGAAGGTGACCGTGTAGTCGTCCGGCTCGCGCCGTGACGGCTGATAACCGGCCGACCACACCGCGTCGCTGCGGACGTCGCGCAGATAGATGAACTGGCCTTCCGCGTCACACGTCGAGTCGCGCCGCCAGCGCGTGACCGGCAAACCGTGCCATCCGCTGCCGCCGCCGCCCGCGTTGGTCACCGACGTGACGTAGTTGCCGTTCGATAGGAACTGCGTGTGCGGGAACACCGTGTGCGGCGACCGGAAGCGGCGGACCGGCATGGACGAGGCGGGCGCGGCGACGCGCATCTCGTCGAGCGGACGCGGCTCGATGATCGCCCGGTCGCGCGGCACGCGCTCCTGCAGCAGCATTTCGGTCGCGCGCACGCGCGAGTCCGCATGAAAGCGCCGGATCATGCGGTCGCCGAGAAGCGCGTTGGCAATCGCCACGAGCGTCATGCCTTCGTGATGCGCCAGATACGTCGGCACGACGACGCCCGCGCCGGTCGCGTCGTCGGCCGCCGCGTCGGCCCCGCGGCGCGTGTAGTCGATCGCGTCGAAGAAACCGAATTCGCCCTCGGCGCCGAGCGCGGCCAGGCGCCGGAGGTTGGCCGTGCTCGCGACCGGATCGATGGCGAGCGCCAGCGCCGTCGCGTAAGGCGCGACGACGACTTCGTCGCCAAGGCCGCGTTTGAGTCCCAGGCCGGGGATGCCGAACGCCTTGTACTGATAGGTGCCGTGCCGGTCGACGAGGTTGTAGGCCGATTCCGAGATGCCCCACGGCACGTGGCGCGCGGCCGCATAGTCCATCTGCCGGCCGACGACCCGCCGGCACGACTCGTCGAGCAGCGTGTTCGGGTACGTCCGCATGATGAGCAGCGGCATGAGGTACTCGAAGAGCGTCGCGCTCCATGAGAGCAGGACCGGCGAACCACCGACGCTCGTCGTCGGCCGTCCGAGCCGGAACCAGTGCATCTCGGGCACGTCGCCCTTGGCGATCGCGAGGAAGCTGGCGAGGCGGGCCTCCGAGGCGAGCAGGTCGTAGAACGACGGATCGAGACGCGCCGCGCCGTCCGCATCCGCGAGCCGGTAGCCGATGGCGAACAACTGCCGCTTCGGATCAAAGAGGAATCGGAAGTTCATCGCGTCGAACAGCGCGCGCGCACGCACCGCGAGCGACGGGGCGAGGCCGCGCAGGCCGACCGACAGCGTCAGCAGCGCGCCGGCCAGGTTGCCGCTGTCGACGGTCGAGACGTAGCGCGGCCAGAGCGGTTCGAGCGTCTCTGTGTCGTACCAGTTCAACAAATGGCCGTTGAAGCCCTCGAGCCCTTCAATCGTCGTGAGCGTGCGATCGATCCGCTGAACCAGTTCGGCGTCGCCGATGAAGTCGAGGTCGTGCGCGGCCAGCGCGGCCAGCAGGCCCAGGCCGATGTTGGTCGGCGACGTGCGGTGCGCAATGCGGCGATCGGGCGCGACTTGCACGTTGTCGGGCGGGAGGGCATGGTCGCCCTCACCAGCGAAGGCGTCGAAATAGGCCCACGTGCGGCGCGCGACGGCCAGCAGATACGCGCGATCGGGCAGCGTCAGCGCGGCGCGCCGCCGTGTCGTCGGACGGCTGAGGACCAGCGCGATGCCCGGCGCGGCCATCCACAGCGCGAGGATGGGGACGGCCGCGGGCCATGACGCCGGGCGGAGTACCGCGACGCCGACGAGCGCCGCGAAGGCGAGGAGCGGACTCGCCAGCATGCCGCGGACGAACGCGGCGAGCGTTGCCGGTCCGCTGCGGGCCAAGCTGGCCGCCGTCGTTTCCCATTCGAGCAGCCCGCGGTGCGTGAGGCCGAGCCGCACGAGCGTGACGCCAATCGCGTGCAACCGCTCGGACGCTTCGTTCGCCATGAACGCCAGTTGCAGGCCCGCGCGCGCCGCGTCCGTTTGGAGATCGCTCGCCCGCACGCGCAGGAACACGCCCGCCGACTGGCCGGGCGGAGGGCCGCGCAGCACATCGACGAGGCCCGCGAGCACCGGCAACGCGAGCCCCGCAAGACCCGCGGCCGTCCAAACGATGGGGTGGCCGGGCAGCACCGTCCAGCCGAAGACGAGCAACGCCAGCGTGGCCGGCGGGATCAGGCTGCGCCGCAGATTGTCGAGGATCTTCCAGCGGGCGATGACCGGAAGGCGATTTCGCTGCAGGCCCGTCCGCGACGGCACGATGGGGAACAGCCACCGCAGGATCTGCCAGTCGCCGCGGACCCACCGGTGCTGTCGGCGCGCGTGCGCGAGCACGCTCGTCGGGTAGTCGTCGACGACTTCGACGTCGGTGACGAGCGCCGTACGCGCGTAGAGGCCTTCGAACAGATCGTGTGAGAGCAGCCGGTTCTCGGGCACGCGGCCGTCGAGCGCCGTGATGAAGGCGTCGACGTCGTAGAGGCCCTTGCCGGTGAAGATGCCCTCGTGGAAGAGGTCCTGATAGACGTCCGACACGGCCGTCGTGTACGGGTCGACGCCGGTGTGGCCGGCGTAGGTGCGCGCGAAGAGTGATCCCGCCGCGCTCGCCATCGTCACGCTGACGCGCGGCTGCAGGATGCCGTAGCCCTCGGTGACGCGCCCGGCCGCCGGATCGTACCGCGCCTGGTTGAGCGGGTGCGCGATGATGCCGATGAGCCGCCGGGCCGCATCGCGCGGCAGTTGCGTGTCCGAATCGAGTGTGAGGCAGTAGCGGATGCGCGGCAGCACGTCGAGGTCGCCGACCTGCGTCGAGAAGCTCGTGTCCGACGCGCCGCGGAGCAGACGATTGAACTCCTCGATCTTTCCGCGTTTGCGCTCCCAGCCGATCCAGGCGCCCTCGCCCGCGTTCCACTGGCGATCGCGGTGGAAGAGGAAGAAGCGATCGCCGTGTTCGCCCCCGAGCTCGGCGTTGAGCCGCTCGACGCCACGCCGCGCCTGGTCGAGGATGGCCTCGTCGTCGGGCGCGTCGCCCTCGCTGGTGTCGGTGAAGTCGCTCAGGATCGCGAAGTGCACGTGCGGATCGAGATTCGCGTAGGCCAGCACCTGCACGTGCTCGACCATCATGTCGACCGCCGAAAGGCTCGTGAGCATCGTCGGGACGATGACCATCGTGCGTGCCGTGTCCGGCACGCCGTGCGAGAAGTCGAAGCGCGGCAGGCGCTGGGGCGGCAGCACGCGCGCGACCAGGCGCTGGACGCACGAGACGGCGATGTCACTCGCCGGCAGCAGCACGACGAGCGCGACGAACACGACGACGGCCGGCGTCGCGCCTGCGTGCCGCGCATAGAGCACGGCCGCCGCGACGAGGAGCGCCGTCACGAGCGTGATCGTCCCGAGATAGGCGGTCGTCGCGTGACGCACGAGCGCGCGACGGAGCCGGACGGCCGGCCGCGGCCGGTAGGCCAGTTCGGCTTCGAGACTGCGGCGGCCGGCATCCACCAGGTGATAGCCGACGTGCGCCGTTCGATCCGCAATCGAGCTGTTGACCGCCGCCTCACGCGCCGTCTCGACGGCTTTCAGCGCGACGCGGACCTGGCTTTCCCCGTTCGGCGCGGCCAGTTCCTCGACCGCCTGCCGCTGCGCGTCGCGGCTCAGGAAGTCCATGCGTCCGTAGGCGCCTGCCGGATCGCGCTGGAGCACCTGCTCGACGAGACTGACGGCTTCGACCGACTCCTGCCAGTCGAGCGTGGCGCAGAGGCGCAGGCTCGTCACCGCGTTGGCAACCGACACCTGCGCGATGCCCTGACGCTGGTGCTCATCGCGGATCGTGTCTTCCGCCGTCGTGTGCCGCGCGGCGAGATGCTCGTCGACCGCCGTCCGCACCGGCGACAGGCGGACGCCGTACTCGCGCAGTCGGTGCAGGACCTGGACGAGGAACGCCGTACTGGCGTCGGCTGGAATCGGATCGCGCGCGTGGCCGCTGTCGGCGTGCGTCATGTAGCGGTCGGCCGCGCGCCGCGCGTCGCGGGCCGACAGCAGCTCTTCGGCCAGCCGGCGCAGGTTCTCGATGAGCGCCAGCCTCAGCATGCTCGGCCACGCCCAGAGCTCGCCGATCGTCAGCGGCGCCACGCGCTGGTAGCTGTTCAGGAACTGGATGAGCTCGTGGCGCGCCAGCCGGCTGTCACGATGGCGCACGAGCTCGACCGCGATCGCGTAGATGCGCGCCTCGCCGCCGTGCTCGCGCGCGGCAATCGTCGGCAGCGTGCGGTAGTAGGCGCGGGGAAGGTTGCGCCGGATCTCGACGATCTCGGAGGTGACGAGATGGAAATTGTCCAGGAGCCAGTCGGCGGCCGAGACGACGAACTCGCCCGTCCGGCCGTCATCGGCGAGCGTGCGATACTCGGCGCGGAGGACGCGGACGTTGTCCTCGAAGCGCGAGACGGTATCGCGCGCACGATGCCGGGGATTCGGATCGACCGTCAGGCTCGCGGCGCCGGCCACTTCGCCGCGCCCGCGGCCTGCTC
>CALFMR010000189.1 GCA_937880585.1 uncultured Acidobacteriota bacterium | reverse complement strand
CGTGCCGAATCGTGTCGAAAGGCGCCGATGCGGGCCGGATGAATCGGATAAGCTGACCGCCGGTGCGCCACCGGGTTGTTCGCGTCGTGCAGGCGTGTGCATCGGTCGCGCTCGGCGCGATCGTGGGGCTGCCGCTCGTCTCGCTGGCCGCCCATGGCGGCGAGTCGTGGGCGGCCGGAACGGTCGTCGCCGCGCTGATGGTCCTCACCATCGTCGAGCCCGCCCTCGGATTCCTCGCGCTCGTCGTCACGCTGCCGATCGCGTTGGCGATCGCCACACTCGCCGGTTCGCCGTCAGCCTCGGGTCTCACCGATGCGCTGCTCTTCGCGTTCGCGGCGGGCGCGTTGTTCCGGCCGGTCTGGACGCGTCCGCCGCCGACTCGCCTGGCGTTGCCGGCGCTCGTCCTCGGCGCATTCGTCGCTTCGTCGGCGATCGTCGATCTCGCCGTGCAGATTGGTGCGTCCACGCCTGGCGACGTGGCGACGAGCGCATGGCAGCACGTGACGACGAACTACGTGCTGACGGCGCATCCGTTCGAGCCGCTCCACGACAGCCTGCGGTGGATCGCCGCCCTGGTCGTGGCCGTCACCGGCGAGCGGGCGCTCGCGAGACGCCCGCGGATCGCGGCGGCGACGGTGCGCTTGTGGCTCGTCGGCGCGGCGGCCGCGGGATCGTTCGCGGCGATGCGGCTCGCGCAACTTCTCATCGAAGGGAAGATCGACGCCAGCCCAGCGCGCGCGTTCGTGTACGTGCTGACGCACGTGCGGATGTCGGCGATGCACCCCGATCCGAACGCCGCGGGATCGTACTTCGCGCTCGCGCTCGCGGCGGCCGTCATCGTGGGCGTCAGGCGCCGCGCGGCGTGGATCGTCATCGGCGTCTGGCCGCTCGTGGCGTTGGCGTTCGGCCTCGCGCAGTCGCGCGCCGCGATTGGCGCCGTGATCGTTGTCCTCGGCGCAGTCGCCGTCGTGCCGCTGGCGCGGCGGCGGCAGTGGGGGCGCCTCGTCGCGGTCGTCGCGCTGGTGGCCGCCGCGTGTGGTGGCACGTGGCGACTGACCGATCGATCGCACGCGTCGATCGGGGTCGCGGGCGGGATCCGGCGCGACATGGCCCGCGTCGCCCTGCGGATGAGTGCCGCGCACCCGTGGTTCGGCGTCGGCCTGGGACGGTACGCGTCGACGTCACAGGCGTTCATCACCGCGGACGTCCCCGCGCTGTACGCGTTCACCCATCACGCGGATCGCGGCGAGAACGCGCACAACAGCCTGCTCCAGATCCTGGTCGAGCTCGGCGCACCGGCGTGCGGGGTGATCCTGTGGCTCGTCTTGCCGCCGGCGTGGCCGTGGCCGCGCTCGGCGTCACTCGACGGGCTCGACATCGAGCGTCGCGCCGTGGCGGCGGGGCTCGCGGCATTCCTGACGAGCGCGATGTTTGGCCACCCGCTGCTCATTCCTGAGGTGGCCGCGGCGTTTTTCGTCGCCATCGGACTCAGCCGTGGGCTGGCCGCGCCTCCCACCGTTCCGCGGCGTCGCGCGGTGCGCGTGGCCGCCTGGACCGCGATCGGTCTCGTCGTCCTGTCGCTGCCGTGGCGCGTGTCGGAGGCGCTTGCGCAAACATCGGGAGACGGCACGCGCGGCGTCGGGGCCCCAGCCGGCGTCCTCGACGGCGTGCCGTATCGCACAGCCTCACGCGACGCGACCTGGACGATCGACGGCGACGCGCGCGGCCTGAGCCTGCCGCTGCGCTGGGCGGCCGATGGGGCGACCGACTGTCAGGTGGACGTCATCTTCGATGACGAAACCGCGGACCGTCTGTCGCTCAGCGCGACGGCCTGGCGGCCGCTGGCCTTTGCCATCATCACGACGCTCGATGGCCACGCGCCGCACGCGCTCGAACTGCGCGTGAGCGACGAGCGCTGCCGGCTGCTCACGGGCGAGATCAGCGTCCGGCAGTGAGGCCCGGAGACTCCGCGAGTCCATCCCCAGGAAAATTCCAGCCTCGGCGTCCGCATATCGCGGGGATTTCGTCACCGGTGAAATAGGTCACGTGCAAGAACGAACGGCCAATGGGGCCCGTTGTCAATATCTGGCGTGGCGGGCGGAACGGCCCCACAATATGTCGTAGGATCGATCTTGACAACCGTTCGAAGCGAGGCGCATAGTGGCCCTCCGGCGCGAACGGGGCCGTAGCCAAGCGATACAGACGACAGGCGGGAAAGCCGGGAAGAGTGGGAGTGGCCGCGCCGTGTACGGCGTGGCCGTCAGGGGCCGCCTGCCGGGCCGATCGCGCCGCCGGATTCCGAGACATCTACCGCAGTCGAGAGTCGAGCAAGGAGGGAGCATGCAGCGAGCTCAACACGTGGAAGCGACGTCGGAGGCCGCCCCGCAGGGGACGGGCGTGGAGCCTGCGGTCAGCGGGCTCGAGTTCGAGCGCTATTTCTCGAAGGACGGCGTCGATCCGTTCGACGAGATCGACTGGGAGCTGCGGTCGGCGGTCATCGCCAACGAACGCGGCGAGCTGGTCTTCGAGCAGCGTGACGTCGAGTTTCCACGGTTCTGGTCGCAGCAGGCCACCAACATCGTCGTCTCGAAGTATTTCCGCGGGCAGATCGGGACGCCTTCACGCGAACGATCCGTCAAGCAGCTCATCGGCCGTGTGGTCGACACGATCACCACGTGGGCGCGCGCGCAGCACTACTTCGCGTCCGAAGACGACCTGCAGGCGTTCAGCGACGACCTGAAGCACCTGCTCGTCTACCAGAAGGGGTCGTTCAACAGCCCCGTGTGGTTCAACTGCGGGTTCGAGAAGGCGCCGCAGTGCTCGGCGTGCTTCATCAACTCCGTGCAGGACACGATGGAGTCGATCCTCGGTCTGGCGAAGACCGAGGGCATGCTGTTCAAGTTCGGATCCGGGACGGGGTCGAACCTGTCGGCGATCCGGTCGGCGCGCGAGCTGCTGGCCGGCGGCGGCACGGCGTCCGGTCCGGTGTCGTTCATGAAGGGCTTCGACGCGTTCGCGGGCGTCATCAAATCGGGCGGCAAGACGCGGCGCGCGGCGAAGATGGTCATCCTCAACGCCGATCACCCCGACGTCGTCGAGTTCATCAACTGCAAGGTCGAGGAAGAGAAGAAGGCGTGGGCGCTCATCGATGCGGGCTATGACGGCTCGTTCACGGGCCCGGCCTACGCGTCGGTGTTCTTCCAGAACTCGAACAACTCGGTGCGCGCCTCCGACGAGTTCATGCGCGCGGTCGTCGACGACGGCGAGTGGCAGACCCGCGCGGTGCTCGCGCCGCACGCGCCGATGGACACCTATCGCGCGCGCGATCTGATGCACCAGATTGCCGAGGCCACCTGGGTCTGCGGCGATCCGGGCATGCAGTTCGACACGACGGTCAACGACTGGCACACCTGCTCGAACACGGCGCGGATCAACGCAAGCAACCCGTGCTCGGAGTACATGTTCCTCGACGACTCGGCGTGCAACCTCGCGTCGATCAATCTGATGAAGTTCGTCAAGGACGACGGCGAGTTCGACGCGCCCTCGTTCGCCAAGGCGTGCGAGACGTTCATCACGGCGCAGGAGATCCTGGTCGACAACGCGAGCTATCCGACCAAGGCGATCGAGAAGAACAGCCACGACTACCGGCCGCTCGGGCTTGGCTACGCGAATCTCGGCGCGCTGCTCATGTCGCGCGGGCTGCCGTACGACAGCGACGCGGGGCGCGACTACGCGGCGGCGATCACGGCCGTGATGCACGGCGCGGCCTACGCGCAATCGTCACGCGTCGCGCGCGACCACGGCGGGCCGTTCGCCGGCTACGAGAAGAATCGCGAACCGATGCTGCGCGTCATGCGCAAGCACCGCGCGGCGCTGAAGGACATCAACCGCACGCACGTGCCGAAGGACCTGTTCGCGTTCGCGCGCGACGTGTGGGACGAGTGCGTCGAGCTCGGCGAGGACCACGGCTACCGCAACGCGCAGGCGACCGTGCTCGCGCCGACCGGGACGATTGGCTTCATGATGGACTGCGACACGACCGGCGTCGAACCGGACATCGCGCTCGTCAAGTACAAGAAGCTCGTCGGCGGCGGCCTGATGAAGATCGTCAACACGACCGTGCCGATGGCCCTCGAACGGCTCGGCTACACGGCCACCGAGATCAAGGAGATCGTCGACTACATCGACGAGAACGAGACGAACGAAGGCGCGCCGCACCTGAAGGATCGCGACCTGCCCGTGTTCGATTGCGCGTTCAAGCCGGCGCCCGGCGTGCGCTCGATCCACTACATGGGCCACATCAAGATGATGGGCGCCGTGCAGC
>CALFMR010000188.1 GCA_937880585.1 uncultured Acidobacteriota bacterium | reverse complement strand
TTTCCCATCAAGATCGGGCTCTACAGCTTCTCGAGCAATGTGCACACGCTCCGGAGCATCCAGCCCTACGATCGCGCGGCGCTGCGGGCAGCGCTGCAGGACCTGCCGCGGCCGGGCGGCGGAACGGCGATCGGCGAAGCGATGCGCGAGGCGCGGCCGGACCTGTACCGCGCCTGCGTGTTCCGCAAGTACCTGCTGGTCGTGACCGATGGCGACAACACCAACGGGCCGGCGCCGGAGCAGGTGGCGCGCGACATCTGGCAGAAGAGTGAAGGCGCCGTCCAGATCTACTTCGTGGCCTTCGACACTGGCGCTGACAAATTTGCATTCCTGAAGGGCGTCGGCGGCTACGTGTCCGGCTACCTCATGGCCGATGTCGGCCAGCGCGTCGTGCGGGATCTGCGCAACGGGTTGTTCCGCCACATCCTGGGGCAGTCGGCCGCGTTCATCTCGCGACGGACGTCGGGGCAGCTCATCTCGCGGATCACGAACGACGTCAACCAGGTGCAGACGGTCGTCTCCGAGACGTTCGCGGACCTGATGCGGGAATCGGTCACCGTCGTCGGCTATCTCGGGTGGATCTTCTATCTCGACTGGCACCTCGCGCTCGTGTGTCTCGTGTCGGCGCCGCTCGTCGTCTATCCGCTCGTGCAGCTCGGGCAGCGCGTGCGCAAGACGTCGCGCCGCGGCCAGGAGGAGCTGGCGCACGTCACGCACCTCGCCGCCGAAGGTTTCACGGGACATCGGATCGTCAAGGCGTTCGGCGCCGAGGCGCGCGAGGCGAAGCGTTTCGAAGCCGCGTCGGACCGGTTGTATCGGATCAACATGAAGGTGATGGCTGCCGTCTCGGCGCTGCCACCGCTCATGGAGTTCATCGGTGGGCTCGCGGCAGTCGGCGCGCTCTGGTACGGGTCGATGCGCATCAAGAGCGGCCAGCTCACCCCCGGTGCGTTCTCGTCGTTTCTGGCCGCCGCGTTCATGATGTACGGCCCGGTCAAGAAGCTGAGCCGCGTGAACGCGAGCTTCCAGCAGACGATCGCCGCGTGCGAGCGGATCTTCTGGATGCTCGACACCCATACCGAGGTTCACGAGCGGCCAAGCGCGCAGCCACTCGCGCGCGTGCGGCACGGGGTCGAGTTCAGGAACGTCGGCTTCGCGTACGGCGAGGGTGTGTCGTTCGCGCTCCGCGGTGCGTCGTTCGCCGTGGGCACCGGACAGGTCGTCGCGATCGTCGGTCTCAGCGGCGCGGGCAAGACGACGCTCGTCAACCTGATCCCGCGGTTCTACGACGTCAAGGAAGGCGCGATTCTCATCGACGGCGTCGACATTCGGGACGTCACCCTGGCGTCGCTGCGCGACCAGATCGCGCTCGTGACGCAGGACACCGTGCTCTTCGACGAGACGGTTGCCGCCAACATCGCCTATGGCGCCCCGGGCGCGTCGCCCGAAGCCATCGAAGCCGCAGCCCGCGCGGCGCACGCGCACACGTTCATCGAACAGCTCGAGGGCGGCTACGAGGCGCGCATCGGCGAACGCGGACAACTCCTCTCGGGCGGGCAGCGTCAGCGCCTGGCGATTGCGCGCGCCATTCTCAAGAACAGCCCGCTTCTGATTCTCGACGAAGCGACGTCGTCGCTCGACGCCGAGTCGGAGCTGCTCGTTCAGGATGCGCTGGCCAACCTCATGCGCAACCGCACGACGTTCGTCATCGCGCACCGGCTGTCGACTGTGCGCCGGGCGGACGTCATCCTGGCGCTCGAGGCCGGGCACATCGCCGAGATCGGCACGCACGACGAGTTGCTGCTGCGCGAGGGCGGCGTGTACGCGAAACTCTATGCGCTGCAGGCGTTCGACGATCGCGATCGGGCCGTGCCCGCGTCGGCGCTGTCACACGAGGGGTATCCGTGATTCGTTCCATGACCGGGTTTGCCTCCATCGGCCGCGAGTCGCCCGATGGACGCGTGAGTGTCACCATCAAGTCCGTCAATCATCGTTTCCTGGATCTCGCCGTCAAGGCGCCGGCCGCCTTGGCCGCCGTCGAGACGCGCGTGCGCGCGCGCGTCCAACAGCGCCTCGCGCGAGGCCGCGTCGAGGTCACGCTCACGGCCGAAGCCTCCGCGCGGCCGGAACGCGAGGTCGTGCTCGACGAGGTGCTCCTCGGCAAAGTCGCGGCCGCGATCGAGACCGCGCGGTCGCGCGGCCTTGTCACCGGCGAGCTGGGCGTCTCCGATCTGCTGCGCCTGCCGCAGGTCCTGGACGTGCGTGTGCGACCGGCGGGCGAGTCCGCGGGCCTGCCCGATCCGCTCGCGGCGCTCGTCGACGAGGTCATTGACGACGCGCTCGATGCGCTCGTGGTGATGCGCGAGACCGAAGGCCGCTTCATGGGCGCTGATCTCGAGACGCGCCTGACGGCCATCGCCGGGTTCGTCGACGCCATCGAGACCGAGGCGCGCCTGGGCCAGGAACAGCTCGAGGGGCGGCTGCGCATGCGACTGGCCGCGCTGCCGCTCGACGTGCAGGGCGACGCGGGAGCCATCGCGCAGGAAATCGTCCGCTTCGTCGCTCGCTCGGACATCGACGAGGAAGTCGTGCGCATGCGCAGCCATCTGGAACACTGGCGCGGCTTGGCCGCCGGGCCGGAAGCGTGCGGCCGCAAGCTGGACTTTCTCGTCCAGGAGATGAATCGCGAGATCAACACGATGGGCTCGAAGGTCGAAGGCGCGCGCGCGACTGAAATCGTCATCGCGGCCAAGGCCGAGCTCGAGCGCATCCGCGAGCAGGCCCAGAATGTCGAGTAGCCCGGCGGTCGAGCGCGGCATTCTGTTCGTCGTCTCGGCGCCCTCGGGCACGGGCAAGACGACCGTCGTCGACCGCCTGGTGGAACGGACGCCGCGGCTGCGGCGGTCCCGGTCCTACACGTCGCGGCCGATCCGGGCCGGGGAAGTCGACGGGGTCGACTATAATTTTGTGAGCCGGTCCGCCTTCGAGGCCATGGTCCGCGAGGACGCGTTTCTCGAGTGGGCGGACGTCTTTGGGCACCTGTACGGCACCGCGCGGCAGGATACGGACACGGCGTTGGCGTCCGGCGCCGACCTCGTGCTCGTCATCGACGTGCAGGGCGCTCGGCAGGTGCGCGAGCGCGTGGCCGAGGCCGCGGCGATCTTCGTGTTGCCGCCCTCGTACGCGACGCTCGAGGCGCGGCTGCGGGGCCGCAACCGCGATCCGGCGGCGGCCATCGAGCGCCGGCTGGCCACGGCGCGCGCCGAGATTCTCGCCATCGACGAGTACGACTACGTGGTCGTCAACGACGAGCTGGAGCGGTGCGTGGACGAGCTGCAGGCCATCATGATTGCCGAGCGTGCGCGCCGTCCGCGCCGCCGGGCGGCGATTGAAACGATTGTCGCGACGTTCGACGCCGAGCGTCGTAAGTAGCAATCCGGGCAGGTTCGACGTTCCATTCGAGGATCCTCATGACCGACACGATGCGGGCCACCACGCGCCCGAAGAACTCCTTTGAATTCGTGACCGTGGCCTCCGCGCGTGCGCGCCAGTTGCTGCAGGGCTGTCTGCCGAAGGTCGACGGGTCGCCCAAGCCCGCGCGCCGCGCGTTGCAGGAAGTCGCCTCCGGCCTCGTGACGCGCAGCGCGCCGGAAGCCGGACCTGACGCGGGCGCGTCCGTCGAGTAAGGACGATGGCCTTCGTCGGCCTCGGTGTCGCCGGCGGCATCGGCGCCTACAAGGCTGTCGAGATCGCGCGGCTGCTGCAGAAGCGCGGGCACCGCGTGCAGGCGGTGATGACGAAGAACGCCCGGCGTTTCGTCGGGCCGTTGACGTTCGAAGCCATCACGCGCGAACCCGTCATCACGTCGCAGTTCACGCCGGGCCTCAACGCCAGCGTCGAGCACATTGCACTGGCGTCGACGATCGACGTCCTCGTCGTCGCGCCGGCGACGGCCGACGTGATCGCACAGTTCGCGCACGGCCTGGCCGGCGACTTTCTGTCGTCGCTCTTCCTCGCGACTCGGGCGCCGGTCATCCTGGCACCGTCGATGAACACGAACATGTGGGAACACGCGGCCGTGCAGGCGAACCTCGCCGTGTTGCGGTCGCGTGGCGTCAGTTTCGTCGAGCCAGGTGACGGCTATCTGGCCTGCGGCTGGATTGGCCGCGGCCGGCTCGCCGAGCCCGAGGACGTCGTCGCGGCCGTCGAGGCGCGCCTCCAGACGCGCACGTCGCTGGCCGGGCGGCGGGTGCTCGTCACGGCCGGACCGACCCTCGAGGACATCGATCCCGTGCGTTTCATCGGGAATCGATCGAGCGGCCGG
>CALFMR010000187.1 GCA_937880585.1 uncultured Acidobacteriota bacterium | reverse complement strand
GCACCAGCTCCGGACGACGCTCATCGGCCGCGACGGTCATGTTCGAAAAATCTACTCGGGAAACGAGTGGACACCCGGTACCGTGCTGACCGACCTGCGCGCCGCGCTCGGCGGCGCATGACGGACGGCGCGCCGCCCACCTCGGCCTTCACCGCGCGCGAACGACGCGTCGTCGCGCGGCTCCGCACGCCGGCCGCGGTCCAGGCCTATCTGAACGCGCTGCCCTACAACACCGAACCGCCGCCGGGCCGCGCCACGCTGCGCTCGTTCCGCGGCGTCGTGGCGCACGGCACGGCGCACTGTCTCGAAGCGGCGATCACGGCCGCGGTCGTCCTCGAACAGCACGGCTACCCGCCCCTCGTCATGAGTCTCGAATCGATCGACGCGCTCGATCATGTCGTGTTCGTGTACGAGCGCCGCGGCCGATGGGGATCGGTGGCCCGTTCACGCGATCCCGGCCTGCACGGCCGGCGGCCGGTGTTTTCGACGATCCGGGCGCTCGCGCGGAGCTATGTCGATCCGTACGTCGACCGGACCGGCGCGATCAAAGCGTACGGCATGACGGATCTCCGCGTCCTCGGCGACTACGATTGGCGCCTGTCGCCGAAAAACGTCTGGAAAGTCGAACGGCTGCTCTTCGACATTCCGCATCGGCCATTGCCGACGACACCCGATCGGCTCGCGCGGCTGCGGACGCGCTACGTCGCCTACCTCGAGGCGCATGGTGGACGGAAGCCGCTGTATTACGATCGCCGCGCGTGGAGCGCGCTGCCCGACGACTATCGCGGCCGGCGCACCTGACGCGCGATCGCGCATCGACGTCCGGGCCGCTGTGGCCGTCCGGCGTCACGGCCGCGGTCCCGACGGTTGCCGATGCACGCGGGAAACGGCTAAGGTCTCAACACTTCCGGCATGACCACGACGAGCGACACGTACTTCATTGGCGCGGACATCGGCACGACCGGCTGCCGCGTCTGCATCTTCGGCACCGGCGGCGATCTCGCCTCGCAAGCCACCGCCACCTACCCGCTGCACGTCCCGCAGGCCGGCTGGGCCGAGCAGGACCCGACGGTCATCGTCGAGGCCTTCGAGCGGACGCTGGCCGAGGCCATCCGGGATTTCCCGCATCCGCGCGAACGCCTGCGCGCGCTCGCGCTCAGCACGGTGCTGCACAGTCTGTTCCCCGTCGACGCCGACGGCCGGCCACTCGGCCCGATGCTGACCTGGGCCGACACGCGCGCGCAGCCCTTCACCGACGTCATCCGCCAGCGCACCGACGCCGACGCGTTCTACGCGCGCACGGGATGCCCGCTGCACCCGATGTATCCGGTCGCGAAGTTACTGTGGTGGCGCGACGCGGATTCGTCGCTCTTCGCCTCGGCGCACAAGTTCATCTCGATCAAGGAACTGCTCGTCCATCGGCTGACCGGCCGGTTCCTCGTCGATCGCAGCATCGCTTCAGGCACGGGGCTCTACAACAACCGCACGCTCGACTGGGACGCCGAGGCGCTGTCGCTCACCGGACTCCGTCGCGATCAACTCTCGGACGTGCTGGCGACGACGGCGACGATCGACGGATGGTCGCCGGCGAAGGCCGGTCTGCCCGACGGCGTCTCGCTCGTCATCGGCGCGTCGGACGGCGTGCTGTCGACGCTCGGCGCCGGCGCGGTCGGGCCCGGCGAGTTCACGGCGATGATCGGCACGAGCGGCGCCGTGCGCGTGT
>CALFMR010000186.1 GCA_937880585.1 uncultured Acidobacteriota bacterium | reverse complement strand
CGCGAAGATCGCGAAGGGGAAGGGGGACAGAATCAACAAAAGATGACACCGCGAGCCCCCGAGCGTAGCGAGGCGCGGTTATCGCGCTCGTCGTTCGTTGAGCACTTGCGGGTTCAGCAAATCCATCGCGTCGATGTCGCCGGCTTCGGCGAGGACGATGTTCGCGAGCGCGCGTTCGGCCATGCGGCGGTTGGCTTCGGTCGTGTTGCTGCCGACGTGCGGCGTGAGCACGACGTTCGGAAGCGTGCGCAGGTCGCGTGACGGATCGATCGGCTCGTACGGCTCGCGATCGAAGACGTCGAGCGCCGCGCCGCCGAGGCGGCCGCCGGCCAGCGCGTCGTAGAGCGCCGACTCGTCGAGGACCGCCCCTCGCGCGGTGTTGATGAGCCAGGCGTCACGTTCGAGGTGCGCGAGCCGCGCGGCGTCGATGAAGCGCGCGTTCTCCGGCCGCGCCGGCACGTGGACGCTGACGAAGTGCGCGCCAGCCACGGCCTCCGCGAAGTCGCTCGTGACGAACTCGAAGTCCGGATCCGCGCGGCGCGTGTCGCCGACGGGCTCTCCCACCGTCGGTGGCCGCGTGCAGCCGATGACGCGCATCCCGAACCCGAGCGCGGCGATGCGCGCGACCGCCCGTCCAATCCGGCCGCAGCCGACAATCGTCAGCGTCTTGCCGTGCAGTTCGATGCCGGCAACCGGCGACCAGGTGCGCGCGCGCATGGCGCTAGCCACGTCCGGCACATGTCGCGCGGCCGACACGACGAGGGTCATCGTCAGTTCCGCGACCGATTGATCGAGGACGCCGGGTGTGTTCGTGCAGAGCAGGCCCGCGGCTGTTGCACGCGCCAGATCGACGTTCTCGTAGCCGACGCCGAACCGCGCGAGCACGCCGCCGCGCGGCAGCGCCTCGTAGAGCGGCCCGCGATACGGCCGATGGCTGACGACGGCGTGGCGGGCGCCCTCGCGCGCGATCGCCGCGGCCAGCGCGTCTTCCTCAGCGGGCGCGACGACGCACGAGAGCGCCGGCGCGGAGGCAAAGACGGCTTCCGCTTTTCGATATTCGGGTTCGGTCACGACGACGACGGACGGCATGCAGGTATTCTCCCCTTCTGCGCATAAAATCCCAACACTTGGAGTCCCCACGATGAAGACGCCGACTGCCCTGCTCACCTCGATGATGGCCGCCTGCCTGGCGATGATCGTGACCACGCGTCCCGCGGAGGCGCAGATCGCCGTGTCGGCCAATGACACGACGCTCGTTCTCCAGGACGGTGCGCAGGTCGTCGTCCCCAATCCGGGGCCGGACACGGTCACCGTGATCGATCTCGGAGCAACGCCGGCCAAGGTGCTCGGCCAGATCGAAGCGCCCGCGTCGGTCATCGGCCCGCCGCAGAGCGTCGCCATCGCGCCTGATGCCTCAATCGCGCTCGTGACGTCGTCGACGAAGAACGACCCGTCCGACGCGACGAAGACCGTGCCCGACGACCGCGTCACGGTCATCGACCTCACCGCTTCGCCCATCGCCGTGCTGACGACGCTGCACACTGGCGCCGGCGCGTCCGGCGTGTCGTTCAACCGCGCGGGCACGCTCGCGCTCGTTGCCAATCGCACCGAGGGCACGATCTCGGTCCTGACCGTCGCCGGCAAGACGGTGCGCGTCGCCGGCAAGGTCGATCTCGGCGCGCCCGCCAGCGGCCCGAGCCACGTCGTCTTCACGCCGGACGGCCGCCGCGCGCTCGTGACGCGCAACAGCGACAGCCAGGTGTCGATCCTTGCCATCGACGGCTCGTCGGTGACGCACAGCGGCGACATCACGGTCGGGCTGCAGCCGTACGGCGTCGACGTCGCGCCCTCGGGCGACATCGCGATCGCGGCCAACATCGGCGTCGGCGCGACAGGCGGCATCGACACCGTCGCCATCATCGACCTGGCGCACACCCCCGTGCGGACGATCGATCAGGTCGCCGTCGGCCCGACGCCCGAAGGCCTAGCCATTTCGCCGGACGGACGCTACGTCGCGCTGACGGTCATGAACGGGACGAACACGCCGGCGGCCTCGCCGCTCCATCACGACTTCGGCCTGCTGCGCGTCTTTGCGCTGAACGGCCACACGCTCACGCCAGTGACCGACGCGCACATTGGACAGTGGTGTCAGGGCGTGGCGTGGAGCGGCGGCAGCCGCACGCTCATCACTGGCTGCATGGTGGACAAAGCGCTCTTCACGTTCTCGTTCGACGGCCGGACGCTGACGCCCACGGGTCGCATCGCGGTGCCCGGCGGCCCCGCGGGACTTCGCGCCGCGGAACGCTGAACGACGGAATCGCCGCGCCGACGCGTCGTTCTTGCACGATCGGCACGCGGCCCACGCGCGCCACGAGACGTGCAATCACGGCATCGATGCGCGCCGCGTGGCACATGACTTGCTCATGGTTCGAGCGTGTCACTCGATCGTGCACTCGCCGCGACGCCATCCCGCCAACTGCGTGAAGTGATCGTCGGCCTGTGCCTTCGCACGATCGCACTCGCCGCTCTGGCCGGCGGACTCACGATTGCCGCTCTGGCACTCGTGAGCTGATCGACCGCGCCGATCATGCGCGCGGCTGTGCAAGAACGCGCAGCGATCGCGCCGTGACGGCCACGCGCGCACCCGCCTTCATCGTCATTCCCTCCGGCATCGCGCGCTGCGCCGTGTCGACGAGCACGGACCACGTGCCCGCCGGCGACTTCGGCAGCTTGAACGGCACGTCCTCGTGATGCGCGTTGAAGAGCAGCAGCATCGCCGAGGCCGGTTCGTCCGACAGCTCAGGCGGCACGGCGAGCAACATTCCGAACGACAGCAGATGGTCATTTTGCCACTCCTTCTCGCCCATCTCCGCGCCGCTCGTCGCCACCCACGTGAGGTCCTTCGGACCGCCTTCGACCACGGGCGTGCCTGACAGGAAGCGCGTCCGACGCAGCAGCGGATGGTCGCGTCTGAGCACCGTGAGTGCGCGCGCGAAGGCGAGGAGATCCGGGTCCCAGTCCGCCTCGTTCCAGTCGAGCCAGCTCGTCGGGTTGTCCTGGCAATAGGCGTTGTTGTTGCCGCCCTGCGATCGGCCGCGCTCGTCGCCGGCGAGCATCATCGGTGTGCCCTGCGCGATGAGCAGCGTCGCGAGGAGATTGCGCCGCTGCCGCGCGCGCAGCTCGAGAATCGCCGCGTCGTCGGTCGGGCCCTCGACGCCGCAGTTCCACGAGTGATTGTCGCTCGTGCCGTCCTGGTTGCCGTCGCCGTTCGCGTCGTTGTGCCGGTCGTTGTAGGCGACGAGATCGGCCAGCGTGAAGCCGTCGTGCGCGGTGATGAAGTTGACCGAGGCCCAGGGCCTGCGGCCGTGATGGCGGAATTCGTCG
>CALFMR010000185.1 GCA_937880585.1 uncultured Acidobacteriota bacterium | reverse complement strand
GTGACGGACCACGGCGTAGGGACCGGCGGTGATCAGTTCGTGCCCCTGTTTGATGGTGACCGAGCGGCTCCAGTTGCGGCCAAGGTTCTCGCGGGCCCAGACGGCGAACAGCAGGCCGGCGATCGTGACGGCCGCTCCCAGCCAGAACGGCCACAGGCCAACCGGCCAGAGCTGGACGTAGAGCCAGCGCAACGGGATGAGCGTCGTCGAGAAAATGACAATGGCGATCAGAAAAATGCCGACCCGCAGCATGCGCGACCACGCCGGCTCGAGGCGTTGTGTGGTCTTCGCATTGACGGCTCGGATCTGCCAGTAGAGACAGAAGCCAATCCAGACCACGGGAAAGAACGATTCGTACAGCCAGAGCATTCAGGGCCTCACGGCGCTGAAGATAGTTACGCACGTGCGCGCTGGATGTTCACCGCCGAGATCCGCGCGTCGGGCGGTACCTCGAACCGGACGTCATCGCCGCGCCGGCCGCCGTCTGTCGCACGCGATACGCCGCTCGATCGCAGGTGCGCCGAGGGCCTCACTCGCGGCACCTGCTTGTTGTTGACAATCGACACCAAGTGGCATTAGTGTCGTCAGCCGACACCAATGCCGCGACCGTCGAAGCCCGATCTCCTCCCCGGCACCCTCGATCTCCTCATCCTGCGCGTGCTCCAGACCGCGCCGCTCCATGGATGGGCGATCGCCGAGCGCATCCAGGAAATTTCCCAGGACGTGCTCGAGGTCAACCAGGGGTCGCTCTACCCGGCGCTGCACCGGCTCGAGCATCAGGGCTGGATTGACGCCGAGTGGGCCGTGTCCGAGCTCGGGCGGCGGGCGAAGTATTACCAGCTCACGGCCGCCGGACGCCGGCAGCTCGCCGTCGAGGCCCGCGAGTGGGACCGGATGTCCACCGCCATCGGCCGCGTGATGAAGCTGGCCTAGCCGATGAATCTTCGCGACCTGCGGCTGCGTCTTCGCGCGCTCGTCGCGCCGCGCCAGGTCGAACGCGACCTCGACGACGAGCTGGCGTTTCACGTCGAGCGGCAGACGAAGAAGTACGTGGACGAGGGCATCGATCCCGTCGAGGCCCGCCGCCGCGCGCTCGCGCAGTTCGGCTCCGTGCCGCTCGCCGCCGACGAGTGCCGCGACGCGCGCGGCACCGGTTTCATCGACGATCTCGTCCGCGACGTCACCTACGCGTGCCGCGGCTTTCGACGCGCCCCACTCTCCGCGCTCGCCATCGTCCTCACGATCGCCGTCGGCCTGGGACTGGTCGCGTGCGTGTTCACGCTCTACGACGCGTCGTTCCTCGGCAACGCCATCGCCCGCCCCGCCGAGCTGTTCGTCGTCCGACGCCCGCCCACGCCCGGCGCGAAAGTGTGGATGCCGTTCACGCAGCCCGAGTACGAGGCCCTGCGTCGCGACACGCACGTCTTTTCCGGCGTGCTGGCCGAGACGGGCGGGACGGTCGACGCGCGCATCAACGGACGCACGGCGACCTGCCGCCTCGTCACGGGCAACTACTTTCAGGTGCTCGGCGTGCGCCCGGCGCTCGGGCGCCCGCTGACGGTCGACGATGACCAGGCGGCCGGCGGGGCGGTCATGGTGCTGAGTGACCGTGGCTGGCGGCGGCTGTTCGCCGGCGATCCGGCCGTCGTCGGACGGACGGCCGTCGTCAACGGCGCGCCATCTGCCGTCGTCGGCGTCATGCCCGTGGACTTTCGCGGGTTCGACTTCGTGGACTGCTGGGCGCCGCTCTCGCTCCTCGGCGAATTCCGTCGCGCCGCGGCCGGCGACGAGAAGGCGCCG
>CALFMR010000184.1 GCA_937880585.1 uncultured Acidobacteriota bacterium | reverse complement strand
GGCGCTGCGGTGGGTCTATGTGCTCGGCATCTTCGCGGCGATTGGCGGCACCGTGTACGGCGCATACGAGGTCTACGCGCGCACGGCCTACGAGTGCCTCGCCGTCGTCAGCGCGCGTGTGCGCGCCTTGTCCTATCAGCGCTTCCGCAGTGGCGTGCTGATCTACACCGGCGTCTTCGGCCTGCTGCTCCTCTGGACGATGAGCGATCCGATCGCGATCGTCACGCCGGCCTCGATCCTCGGCGGCGTGTTCACGTGCGGCCTCTGGTGCTTTGCGATGATCTGGACCGATCGCCGGTTCCTGCCGCGCGCGTTCCAGATGGGCCGCGGGCTCATCACGCTGCTCATCATCTCGGGCACGTTCCTCACCGCGCTCGGCGCCAAGGCCATTCTGGATTACCTCGGTCAGGTGTTGTAACGGGCGGGTGTCGGCGCTACGGGGCCGCGCGCCGCCGGCCGGCCGACTGGCGCTCTCGTCCTCACTGCGTTACTCTTTGGACCAAAGTTCGCGTTCCACTCTTTGACGTTCGGAGGCTCCCCAGTGTCTGATGTCAATCCTGCCGAGTTCGCGGCAGGCGACCGGCCGCTCACTCCCGAGACTTTCAGCAACGACTCGACCGACGGTACGACCCCGGACCGCAAGAAACCTGAACGGGAAGGACTACCTTCCAGCTATCGCATGCGAGCCGACGGCGCGACCGCTGATCACGGTCACGCGCGCGCGGACTTGCACTACGTGGACGAACTCACGGCACGTCGATCGGACCGGCCCGATCGCTGGCGCGCGGCGGCCAAGGACGCTGGCACGACGGCGACCGACCGTCCGGATGCGCGAGGGGGCCGCATGGATCGTGTTTTCGCTCAGCTCGCCGAGGATCTCGCGACCATTGGCTCGGCTGCCGCGCTCGTGGGCGGCGACGCGTCGCCGATGGCGCGCCGGCTCAATCTCGATCTCGTCCGGTCCGAGACCTGGCGCGCCGCGTGGCTCGTGCGCGCGTGCAGCCTGCTCGATCGGCCGCATCGCGGCGCGGTGAAGCCCCGCCCGCTCGCCGCCGTGCTCGGCGCCGTGCGCAGCGGCTTCGCGTCCGAGTGCCGGCTGGCCGGCGTCAGCCTTCGCGTCCAGGCCTCGGACTGGAACGCCGTGGTCTCGATCGACGAACCGGCCGTCGTCGCTGGCCTGTCGGGCGCGATCATCGCGACGCTCGGTCTCTTGGATCAGTCCGAAGGCGCGTCCGTCGAGGTCAACGCGACCGCCGTCGGCGGCGAGCTTCGCGACATCGAAGTCCTGCAGAACGACGTCGCCGTGATTGACGGTCTCGCGCAGCGCTTCTTCGAAGCCGGCGTCGATCGTCCCGGCGGCTGGGTCGCCGAAGTCGGCGCGCTCACCGCCAAGGCCGTCGCCGAACAACACGGCGGCACCGCGGAGTTCGAAGCTGCCGACGAAGTCGGCAGCACCGTCCGGATCAGTTTTAAAAGAAGCTGATACCGCGAGCCCCCGAGCGTAGCGAGGGCGGCGAGCGCCGTAGCGTTGGGGGTGGGACCCCAATGCAACTGTAAAGAAGATGACGCGCGAGCGTAGCGAGGGCGCCGAAGCGCCGTACGCGCGGGGGTGGGGCCGCGCGCCACTGCAAACGAAGATGACAGATCCGCTGCGGAGCCCTGGCCCTTCAGGCCAGGGAGAACCCGAAACTCCGGAGCAAAGCCCCAGGGCCTGAAGGCCCTGGGCTCCACGGACTGTCGCGGTCCCCTGCTCTAGAACGCCCCAATCAGCCGCAGCGCCGCGATGGCGGCGAACGCGAGCAGCACGTTGTCGAACAGCCGCTGCGGGATGAGGCGCGTCAGCCATCGGCCGACGAACACGCCGGCGATGACGGCTGGCGCGAGCATCAGGTCGAACGTCAGCGATCCCACGTGGATGAGCCCGAGCGAGAGGCTGAACGGGACCTTGAACGCGTTGATGATCATGAACAACCACGCGTTGGTCCCGACCAGCTCGAACTTCGGCAGGCCGACCGACAGCGAGTAGATCGCGATCACCGGCCCCGCCGCGTTCGCGAGCATCGTCGTGACGCCGGCGAGCAGGCCGAGACTCCACGCGAACGCGCGTGAATGCGGGATCGCGCCGAGCCAGCCCGGCCGCTGCGTGCGGACGACCTGCAGGACCGTGAGCACGAGGACGATCCAGCCGATGATCGGCTTGAACGCGCCTTCGGTCAGCCACCGCATCAGCCACGCGCCAATGATGATGCCCACGCAGGTCGGCGGGAGCATCCGCCAGATGTATTCCCACCGCGCGTGGCGCCGATAGAGCGACACCGCGCCCACGTCGCCCACCATCAGCATCGGCAGCACGATGCCGGTCGAGGCCCGCGCGCCGAACAGGAACGCGAACGCGATGACCGGCAGCAGGCTGAGGCCGGTGAAGCCGGCCTTCGCCACGCCCAGTCCCATGGCGGACAAGGCGGCGACGATCCACTCGAGCGGGTGCAGAGCCGGCATGCCGCGCGTCGCTCAGGCGGCCTGGCGGTTCCAGCGGACGAGCGCGGTGAGCGGCGCGGACAAGGCGAGATAGAGCACGGCCGCCATCCAGAAGTTCGCGTCGATGCCGACCCAGATCGAAATCGCGACCGCCAGGATCGACGCGAGCACGCCGAACGCGCCGTTGATCCCCCATGCCCAGGCGATGACTTCCGGCGTGCGGCTCGTCAGCCGCGCGCCGAACGGGAAGCACATGCCGAGCAGCGTCGAGAGCGGCGCGGCGAAGAGCAGCACGACGAGCGTGCGCGGTACGAGACTGGCCGTGACCGACGCCGCGATCACGGAGGGCAGCACGGTCGCGATGAGGAACAGGACGATCGCGATCGCCACCGGCACGGCGCGCCACACTCGTCCGCGGTCGAGCGACACGCGCTCGGACAGCAGGCTGCCGGCGCCGGTGAAGAGCAGCATCGAGAACAACACGATCGCCAGCGTGTAGACCGGATGGCCGAGGTACACGGCGAAGCGCTGCAGGAGGCCGATCTGCACGAGCATGTACGCGAAGCCAATCGTCGCGAAGTACCCCATCGTCGTCACGAAGCGACCCGCGCCGAGCGGCGGCCGTCCCGCGCGGACGAGCGGCCAGATGATGATGAGCGCGACGAGCAATGTCGCGATGCCGAGCAGCACGAGCAGCAGCACCGTCGCACGCAGGTTGCCGGCCACGACGCCGCCCGTTCGCGGCAGCGAGCCGAGCGACGCAATCGCGCGCGGCTTGAGCATGTTGAAGTAGTACGGCCGGCCGTCGGTCGGCGGCGAGTAGTCGAACAGCGGGTTGGCGACGGCGCGATCGAGATCGGCACGCGACCGGCTGTGCGCGATGCGGCTCAGCAGGCTGCCGTCATCTGGCGTCCACGGCGAGACGGCGACGTGGAAGTCCTTGTCGCCGGCGACGGTCGTCAGCTCCTGACGGTCCGCGTCGGTGAACGGCGCGTTCGAGATCATCAGCGTCGCGACGCGGTCGCGGAAGACGAGCAGCGTCTGCGACAGCGGATTGGTCACGCCACGATCGAGGAGCGCGGCCACGCCGAGCGACAGCAGCCGACTCGTCTCGGACGCGTGCGAGGGATCGAACCAGCGCGAGACGCTCAGCACGCCACCCGGCTTCAGGCGATCGAGGAAGATGCGCCAGCCATCGATCGTATAGAGGCCGTTCTCCGAGAGCGTGAATGCACCCGCGCCGGTCGCCGCCCAGGTGTCGACGAGCGACATCTGGATGATGTCGAATCGCTTCGGCGTCCGCGTCAGCGCGGCGCGGCCGTCGTCATGGACGAGCGTCACCTCGGGCCGGTTCGCGATGTTCGCGAAGTCACGGTGGCTGCCCTCGAGCAGGTCGATCATGATGTTGTTCACGTCGACGCCGAGGATCGATCGATTGCGTCCCCAGATCGCGGCGAGGATGTCGCGCCCGCCGCCGACGCCGATGACGGCCACGTCCCCCCGCCGCAGGTAGTAGGGCAGCGTCGTCACGTCATAGCTCACCCACTCGAGCGATGAGGGATTGCCGTCCCACTGCGTGATCGGCGTGCCCGCTTCACCGTCGATCTCGAGCCAGGCGATGCGCGTGCGGAAGCGCTCGGCGCCTTTGCCTGGGCCCCACAAGAACGCCTGTGTCTCACCCGGCCGCTGCACGATGACGTACGAGTGGCTGTTCCAGCGCGCGACGGTGTTGAGCGAGTTCGTCAGCCAGAGCTGCTGGTTCTTCGGATAGATGACCTGCAGCACTTCGTGCGAGCCCGTGTTGAAGATGGCCGCCGCCGCGAGCGCGGCGCACAACACGCCCGACGAGACCGCGCCCCGTCGTCCCGCGAAGCGATAGAAGCAGGCCGCGGCTGCGGCTGCTGCGGCACCCGACAGAAAGACGGCGGACGTGATGTTCGACCGGTCGAGCACCGGCACCACGAGCAGGCAGCCGAGCGCGGCGCCGACGAGGTCCGCGCCGTACAACCGGCCGATCGATCCGCCACATCGCGTGAGCGCGGCTGTCACGGCGACACCCGAGCACACGAACGGTACGGCGAGCACGACCGTCGACACGGCGACCGAGACGACTTCCATCACCGTGAAGTCCGAGAGCGGCAGGAAGGGAATCGTCAGGTTGAAGAGGTGCGAGATCGGCACGGCCACGGCAAAGGCCAGTGCCGTGCGCGCGACCGACGCCGGAGCGGTCGCCGGCGAGAAGCGATCCGGATGCAGGAAGACGAACACCGCGCCCGCCGCCATGCCGAGCATGGCCAGCGACACGGCGAAGAACGACAAGTGGTACCACGTGAGCACGGAGAGCAGCCGTGCGTCGAGCGTCTCGAGCAGCAGCGTGGACAGCGTGGCAAAGAACAGGCCCGCCAGGAGCCATCGGGATGTCATGAGCGGTACGGCATTCCTTCCTCGGGGCGGCCGGACACGGCGGCGGATGCGGCGTTCACATGCCCGATCACCGGCGCGTGGAGGGAGGTGCGGCCGCAGCCGGCGTTTCCGCCGGGCTGCCCAGGCTGATGAGGTTCGCCAGCAACTGATACGCGCCCGGCACGCCGGCCGGCAACTGCCGCCAGAGCACCAGGCCGATGTAGACCCAGCGCCCACGGCCGTAGTGCGCTTCGACGAGCGCGCCGCGCTTCGGCCCTGCGTTGTTGGGGAACGGATCCTCGGATTCGAGCAGGTCGACGTATTCCTTCGCGCGGTCGCCGAGGAAGTACGTGCCGCGCTCCTGCACCCAGCCGTCCCACGTCGACGGTCCGATGACGTTCGGCGTCGTGAACACGGGATGGTCAGGAACAAGGATTCGGACGGGCGCGTTCTCGTCGGTCACGCGATTCGACGATGTCTTGGCCGGGTAGGGCCCGTATTGCGCGTCGGGGAACTCCGTGCGGTTGTAGTTGACGAGCAGCACGCCGCCGTCGTGCACGTGGTCGAGCAGTAGCTCGTTGTTCGCGCGCAGATCGGGCCGATTTCCGTACGCGCGCACGCCGGTCATGATGACGGGATACTTCGACAGGTCGCCCCACGCCAGGTCGTCGGGAGTGAGCAGCGTCACCGGCACACCGAGTTGCTCGATCGCGTCCGGGATGCGATCGCCCGACCCCATGATGTAGCCGACGCGAAGGTTCGGCGCGACCTTCACGTCCATCTGCTGCACCTTGGCCTCGGCCGGATGGAACAGCAGCCGACGATGGATGTGCGGATACTCGACGACCTGATAGCCCTGCGCGTAGCTCGTCGATCCGACCGTCGCCACGGCATCGATGGCAGCAGGACCAGCCGGCAGTCCCGCCGGCGCGCTCACGGCGAATCGCACCGTCGTCTCTTCGTCCTCGCGGCTGAGCGTCACGGGCGTGGTCGTCGGCGTCACCGACCAGCGCGCGGGCACGTGCAACTGGACGTTGGCGGTTGTCGCCTCGCGGCTGTTGTTGCGGACGGTCACGCGGATCTCGCGCGTGCTCGGCGCGCCAGTCGGCGCGACGATGACGTCGGGCGTGAGCGTGAGGGTCAGCGCGGGCACGACGAGCAGGTCCGAGCGCTTCTCGCCGGCGATCATGTCCGTGCCATTGCGTGCCTGCACCGGCAGCGACGTTTCGACGGGCTCGCCGGCAATCGTGAAGCCGAACGTCGCGCGAAACGCCGTCGGCGCGAACGGCACGCCGAAGGGAACCGTCGGATCGAAGATGTAGCGTTCGAACTTCGGATCGTGCTTGAAGGTGATGTCCGACAGGCGCGCGTCGGCGGGAATCGTGAGTGCCTCGGCGCACTGGACCGCCGCGCCCGGCGCGAGCGACTGCGCGCGACAGGGCCGATCGGCCGTGCCGTGCGCCGTGAGGCCGGTCAACTCGACCGCGGCCGTGCCGCGATTGCCGACATAGAGCGTCACCGGCACCACCTGGCCCGGCGTGACCGTCATGTCCGAGGCGATGGCGTCGACGCGCACCGAAGCGGCCGTCAGCAGCGCATCCTGGAAGTTGCGTTCGGTGCGCGCGAGCCGGAAATCGATTTCGTACACCGCGTCCGCGGAAAGACCCAGCCGGCCGAGCGAGCTGCGCAGCGCGCGAACCTGGTGCAGACCCGCGGCGAGCGGGGCCACGGCCGCATTCGCGCCGTCGCGCTTGAACGCCGCGTCGGCCTGGTCGACGTCCTGCACGATCGTGCGGAGCGCGGTCGTGAGCGCCGCGGGCGGCGTCGCTCCGGCGAAGCGCGCGAGGCCGGTGAGCGTCAGGTCGACGCCGTCGAAGATCGATGTCTCCGCCTTGTCGAGCTCGCCGGGAATCGTGCAGTCCTGCAGGTGATAGCCGCGCCCGCGTCCGGGGCCTGGCAGCGCGAGCAGTTGCGACACGTCCTGGCACCGGTGCATCGTCCGGGCCTCGACGCCGAGATCGTTGTAGGTCTCGCCGAGGACCGGATCGTAAGTGCCGGTCGGGACCGGCGCGCTCGACTCGGTCGGGCCCGCGCCGCGTCCACCGCGTCCACCGAATCCGCCGCCGCCCGTGTAATAGAACTTCGCGGCCTGCCACGGATGGAGGCCTTCCTTGATCTGATCGGGATAGCGCGAGGGATCCGCGGCCGCGCGGAAGGCCTCCGCCGTCAGATGCGTGGAGGCCTGGTGGTGCAGTCCGCCATTCGTGCCCGTCCACAGAAAGCCGACGATGACGTCGGGACGGATGGTGCGGATGTGGCGGACGAAGTCGCCGATGATCGCGTCACGGCCCCACTTCTCGTACGTCTCGTCGATGCTGAACGAGTAGCCGAAGTCGATCGCGCGCGTGAAGTACTGCTCGGCGCCGTCGAAGCGGTGCGCGGCGAGCAGCTCCTCGGTGCGCAGCACGGCGAGCGCGTCGGAGATCTCGGGCCCGATCTCGTTCTGGCCGCCGTCGCCGCGCGTGGCCGTCACGAGCGTGGTCCGCAGCCCCAGGCCGTGCGACGCCCACGCGAGCAGCGCGTTGTTCTCATCGTCGGGGTGCGCGTCGGTCATCATCAGCGTGCCGGCCATGCGAAGCTTGCGGAGCTGAAGCGCGAGCGCCGAATCGCCGGTCGTGGGGACCGGCTGGAGCTTGAGCTGCGCGGGCAGGACGGCTGGTGCGGCGGCGAGGCAGACGAGCAAAGTTACCGGGAGGAGCCAACGGAGTCGTCGAGGCATAGGGCACTTCTGCGAGTCGAGGAGGCAGGCGGCACGGCACCGCGCGGGCCTCGGGCCAGCGGGACGGGACAGGCGTCGTCGTACGCTGTGCATTCTTAGCATACTGGCGGCCCGGCGTGGGCCTCCTGCCCGATCGATGGCCCTGGGCGCGCCGATGCAGTACAGTTTTCAAGGCCCGGCCGCGGCCGGGATCCAGCCAGAGACGGGGGCCATGAGGATCTTCACGTTCGACACGACGCTCCGCGACGGGACGCAGGGCGAAGCCATTTCCTTCTCGGTCGACGACAAGCTCGTCATCGCGCAGAAGCTCGACGAGCTCGGGATTGACTACATCGAAGGCGGATGGCCCGGGTCGAATCCGAAGGACAAGGAGTTCTTCGCGCGCGCCCGCGCTTTGCGCTTCAATCACGCGAAGCTGACGGCCTTCGGATCGACGCGCTTTGCCCGGAACCGCGTTGACGAGGACCCGAACGTCCTGGCGCTCGTCGCCGCCGAGACGCCGACCGTGGCGATCTTCGGCAAGACGTGGGACCTGCACGTCCGTCGCGCGCTCGAGATCGGCCTCGACGAGAACCTCGCGCTGATCGCTGAGACCGTCTCGTACGTGAAGGCGCACGGCCGCGAGGTGGTCTACGACGCCGAGCACTTCTTCGACGGCTATCGCGCGAATCCTGACTACGCGCTGCGGACGCTCGACGCCGCGCACACGGCGGGCGCCGACGTCCTGTGCCTTTGCGACACGAACGGCGGCACGATGACCGATCGGCTCGAAGAGCTCGTAGCCGAGATGCGCCGCCGGTTCGACGGCGTGATCGGCATCCATCCGCACAACGACTCGGGCGTGGCCGTGGCGAATGCGCTCGCGGCCGTCCGCGCCGGCGCGACGCACGTGCAGGGCTGCCTCAACGGCTACGGCGAGCGGTGCGGGAACGTGAACCTGACGTCGGTCATCGCCAATCTCGAGTTGAAGCTCGGGCACGAGACGATTGGCGCCGATCGGCTCGCGACGCTGACGTCCACGTGTACGTTCATCGCCGACCTCGCGAATCTGCCGCTACCGGGCGACCTGCCGTACGTCGGCAAGAGCGCGTTCGCGCACAAGGGCGGCATCCACGGGAGCGCGGTGCTGAAGGATC
>CALFMR010000183.1 GCA_937880585.1 uncultured Acidobacteriota bacterium | reverse complement strand
GCTTCTGAAGAGCGATCTTGTAGCCGTGCCCCTCGAGCAGGCAGCCGATCGACGCCGCAGCCAGCCCCTTGCCTAGCGACGAGACGACGCCGCCCGTCACGAAGATGTATTTCACCGGCCGCTGCCGTTCGACGTGAGTGCTCATGGTTGTGCTCGGGAGACGGACGAGGTTTCGACGAGCTTTCGTACCCGCTCCAGATCCTCCGGCGTGTCGACGCCAATCGTGTCGGTCGTGGCTTCTACCGTGCTGATCGGGAATCCGTGTTCGAGGACTCGCAACTGCTCGAGGCCTTCGGCGCGTTCGAGCGGCGTCGGCGCGAGTGCGGCGACCGTTGCGAGGAACGCGCGCCGATACGCGTAGAGCCCCAGGTGCTTCCAGGCCGTCGGCACCTCGTGACCGGTGCGCGTGAACGGAATTGGCGCGCGGCTGAAGTACAGCGCACGTCCGTCGGCGTCGACGACTAGCTTCACGACGGCCGGGTTCATGAAATCCGCCTCGTCATCGATGCGGCAGCGCGCCGTGCTCATCGCTTCGGTTGAATGGCCGAGCAGCCGCTCGACGACCGCGTCGATGACGACGGGTGAGATGAGTGGCTCGTCGCCCTGGACGTTGACGACGATGTCGCCGGTCAGATGCGCGCTGACTTCGGCGAGCCGATCGGTGCCACTCGCGTGCCGGTCGCTCGTCATCACGGCCGTGCCGCCAAAGGCGTCGACGGCGCGCGCGATTTCGTTGCTGTCGGTTGCGACGAGCACGGCGTCGACCAGGCGCGCTTCACGCGCGCGGTCATAGACGTGCGCGATCATCGGCCGGCCGTCGATCATCGCCAACGGCTTGCCGGGCAGCCGCGTGGACTGCAACCGAGCGGGGATGATGGCGACGACTCGAGCGGAGCGGATTGGGTGTGCGAGCCCAGGGGGGAAAACGACGGGCACGGCAAATCTTAGCACGACTATGGTACGATCCGCGCCCGGATTCACCCGCATGCCGCGCGTGGCTTCAACGCTCCTGCTTGTCGGCGTCGCCGTCGGCTTCGTCGCGTGGGTCGTGCGCCCCGCGTCGTCCACGCCGCAGCCGCTCGATCGCGCGCCCGTCGTCGTCGACGCGCCCACCGCGAACACGCTCGCGACGATCACGACCGACGCCGACGCGCTTCGCGATCGGCTCGACACCGCGCCGCCGTATCACGCACCCACGCGCGATCCGTTCGCGTACGGCGCGACGCGTCAGCCGCGACGATCCACTCTCGTGCCAACGCCGGAGCGCGACGCGACCGCAGCCGTTCCCGCGCCGCCGTCGCTCGTCGCGATTCTCGTGAACGACACGCCGCACGGTGCCGCGCGTCAGGCCGTGTTCTCGCTCGGCGATGACGTCGCGATTCGGAGCGTGGGTGATGCGGTGGGACGTTGGCACGTCGAAGCCATCGACGTCGATCGCGTCACGATCGTCGACGCGTCCGGCCGATCGCTCGACGTGCGGCTGCATTGACGCGCGGCGCGAGACGCGCGCGCACACCGGATATAATGCCGCGATCGTTTGCCGCGGCGGTTCGCACCATCGTGGTGCAAACCGTTGAGGCGCACGGAAAGCCGTGTGGATTCGAGAGCGCGCGACAGTTTTCCACAAAGTTTTCCACAGATTCTGTGAATGACTCGTCGAGCCGCAGAGGGACGTGACCTAAAGTCCGCGCCGCGACCGAACGACGGAGCGAAGCATGTCAACGAGTGGTGAAGCAATCGTACGGCGCGGCGGCAAACTGGTGGTGCCCGACCGGCCGATCATCCCGTTCATCGAAGGCGACGGCACGGGACCCGACATCTGGCGCGCGAGCGTGCGCGTGTTCGACGCCGCGGTCGAGAAGGCGTACGGCGGACGCCGCGCGATCGTGTGGCACGAAGTCCTTGCCGGCGAGAAATCTTTTCATAAGACCGGCGAGTGGTTGCCGTCTGACACGCTGTCGGCGTTTCGCCAGTACCTCGTCGGCATCAAGGGCCCGCTCACGACGCCGGTTGGCGGCGGCATCCGATCGCTCAACGTCGCGCTGCGACAGGAGCTCGATCTGTTCGTCTGCCTGCGTCCAGTCCGCTACTTCCAGGGGATGGAGACGCCCGTGCGGCGGCCGGATCTCGTCGACATGGTGATCTTCCGCGAGAACACGGAAGACATCTACGCCGGCATCGAATACGCGGCCGGCACACCCGAGGCCGCGCGGCTGCTCGCGTTCCTCGAAGAGGCGTTCCCCAAATCTTTCGCGAAGATTCGTTTCGGCAGCGAAGAGAAGACGGCCGCATGGCTCTCGCAGCTCGAGGCCATCGGCGCGCCGCACCGCGAGCGGCCGGTCGAGGTCGGGCTCGGCCTCAAGCCGGTGAGCTACCTCGGCACCGAGCGGCTCGTACACAGCGCGATCTCGTACGCGATCCAGAACAAGCGGAAGAGCGTCACGCTCGTGCACAAGGGCAACATCATGAAGTTCACCGAAGGCGCCTTCCGCGACTGGGGCTATCAGGTCGCGAAGGAGTTCTTCGGTGCCGAGGAGATCGACGGCGGCCCGTGGTGCCGCATCCCGGACGGCAAGCCCGGTGCGGGCCTCGTCATCAAGGACGTGATTGCCGACGCGTTCCTGCAGCAGATTCTCACGCGACCGGCCGAGTACGACGTCATCGCCACACTCAATCTCAACGGCGACTACATCTCGGACGCGCTCGCGGCGCAGGTCGGCGGCATCGGCATCGCGCCGGGCGGCAACATCAACTACGTCACCG
>CALFMR010000182.1 GCA_937880585.1 uncultured Acidobacteriota bacterium | reverse complement strand
ACCTTCACGGGAATGTCGAGCGACACGGCCACGCCGTGCAGCCGCCCCATGATCGCCACGCGTGTCGTTTGTCGCCGCTCATTCGTCATCGGTCACCCATGCCAGATGGACGGCCCATCATAAACGCGGTCGGGCCCTGACGGACAGGTGTAGGGGGAAAGACGCGGGGCGGGAGCGATGCGGGGCCGGGTGGAACGTCGGACGAGGGCGCCGCCGGAGCGCCAGGGCTCGCGGCGGCGCGGGTTTCGAGACGGTTAGCGGAGGCTGTTCGCGACGTGGTAGTTGTGCGCCACCACCATGGCATAGGCCGAGTTGATGCCGACCATCGTCAGGACGGCCGCGACCTTGTTGTGCTCGGCCACGCGACGCGCGGCCATGATCGACGCGGCGGCGACCGAGGCCTTTGCGGCGAAGAACGCGGCCTTGTGCCCCGTCATGCCGCTCACGAGCGGGTTGGCTTCGACCGCTCCACGCCCGAGCGCCTGATATGTCGAATGCACGTCGAGCGCCTGCATGACGGCCGTGGTGACGTACAGCGACATCAGGAGCTTCGACGAGTGCGACGGCTCGTCAATCGGACGATAGAGCGAGAGATCGCGCTGCGCCAACGCCGGCGAGCTGACAGCCGCAACAGGCGCGGCCGCGAGTGTCAGCATCGCGCCGCCGTCCGGAATGGTCAGTTCCTGCGCCGAGGCGCGCGACGGGATGACGAGGCAGGCAGTGACGACAGTGGCGGCAAGAACCGAGCGCAGCATGGACAACCCTTTCGGCCTCCGAGAGGCCCGTTGGCTGTCGCATGCCGGCAGCGAGCGTGCTCGCTAGGACAGCCGCGGTCGTCCTGGCGCAAGCGATATGCCACGCTCGGCGAGGCTGGATTGTCAGGAAACTCGCGCGAAATACGCGACTCGTGCGCGGTCCGCGAACCGCGTCGATCGCGCGGTACACGACTTTCGCGCGCGCCTTACGTTTTCGTGTGGATGCCGTACGACTCGGCGGTGGATCGGTCAGTGCACGAAATCGTGCGCGACCGACAGGATTGAATGTGAGATGGAGATGGGACGCGAACAGAATCGTACGCCAGGCACGATTCTGTCTTTCTTGCGCGCGTTATCTCAGCGGAGGAACGGCGCTGCGGGCCGCGTGCGCAGCCCGAAGATCTGGCGGATGCGATCGAGGAGCGGGACGTCTTTTTTCGATCGATCGGCCGCGACGAGCGCGTCGAGGCAGGCTTCCATCGTGGGCACGACGGCGATGCCCATGCGCTTGGCCGACACGGGCACGCTGCCGCGCGTTCCGCGCCACACGAGAATGGCGCCGGCCTTGGATTCGAGGACGACGTCGAGGCAGTTCTCCGGTCGATCGTCGATCACGACGTCGAGTTGAAGCGCGTCGGCGATGCGGCCGCGCGAGCCGTGGACCACGAACAGGCTCGGCATCTCGTAGCCCTGCCCCGCGAGCCAGCGCTGACTCTGCTGCTGCACGATGCGTCCGGCGGACCGTGGACGGCTCGTGAGGAAGATCAACTCCCAACCGCGCGCGTCGGTGAGCGTCGCCAGTCGCCGGATCGTGCCGGGCTCGATCTCGCCGAGCGACTCCCAGAAGTTTTCACGGGCTTCGAGCTCGCGCCACACGGCGTCCGATTGCCGGCGAGACAGGGCCATCTCGGGGGGCGGCGCATACCCATCAGGATCGGCCGGTTCTTCGTCTTCCGGTGGCGACGCGGCCACGTCGGCGGCCGCCAGGGCGTCGGCCACTTCCGGGAACATCCGCCGCGCCGTCTCGGCGAACGCCGTGTGGAGATCGGCCAGCACGCCGTCGAGATCACACCCGATGCGCATAAGGCGGACGGGCCGGGCGATGGACTGCGATGGCCAGGAGCAGGACGAACAGGACGAAGTTGCCGGGGATCTGCAAGCTGAAGTCGACGAACGACTGTGCGGCGATCCCGGTGAGGCCGGCAATCGCGCCGACCCGGATCCAGCCCGACATCGGGTCGTCCTCGGCGGTGCGGAGGCGGTGGACGATCTGCCCCACGAGGACGATGGCAACGAACAGCGCGGGCAGACCAACCATCAACCCGCCCTCGGCTGCGGCCTGGACGTAATCGTTGTGCGCCTGCGCGTACATGACCTCACGATCGCCCGTCTGGTAGATGAGCATCGCGGTCGCGTAGCTGCCGAGACCCACGCCGGTCACCGGAAAGTCGTGCGCGATGTGCAGCGTGTCCTGCCAGACGTGCATGCGATCTGGGAGATCGCGGGCCGCCACGCTGAAGCGATTGACGGCGACGTCGGCCCCGGCCCAGCCGATCGCGCCCACGAGCAGCACGGCCAGATAGCCCGCCACGGCGACTCGCCACGCGACGGTACGCGTGCGGCGCGCGACGAAGATCATGAGGACAGCCGCTGCGACCGCGAACGCGGCAAGGCCGGATCGCGATCCGGTCAACGCGAGCGACATGCCCATCACGAGAATGGACACGCCGACGACAATCAGCCGACTCGCCTCCACCGTGCTTCCCCACTGCACCCAGCCGCGCCAGCCACGCACGTCGGGTCGATCGACCTGCTGCGCGAGTGCGCACGAGTATCCAATGACGACCGGGAGTGCCATCGTCATCCAGCCGGCGAAGTGATTGCGGTTGATGAACGGACCGAACGGTTGGCCTCCTTCAGTCGGTGCGCACAAGCCGTAGCCCAGCGGCTGAAAGGAATCGATACCGAGCAGTGCGCGCTGCACGACACCGAGGACCGCCAGCGCGAC
>CALFMR010000181.1 GCA_937880585.1 uncultured Acidobacteriota bacterium | reverse complement strand
CGCCGCCGCAGTGCCACCAACCAGGACGCTGCCCGGCACGAGATGTTGGACGTGCCGCTCGGCCGCGAGCAAACGCTCCCAGTCTGGAAGCCGATCGTCAAGCGCCGCCATGCGCGTCATTGTGACACGCGCGAGACCTGTTGGCTGTATCGTCTCTCAACGGGAAATCCGGCCGCGCGATCCATCCCGCCCTGCGCTATCCTCTTGGATCCGAAGGCGCCTTTCTGACGTCTGACTTCGCGCGGCGCGCTGCGCCGCACGCGCGTCCTTCGAAGGAGTTGATCCGTCATGTCCGACCGCACTGCACCCGCGCTCGCCACGCTGGATGCCCTGCTGCCGCACCTCGATACGCTGCCCGCCGGCCAACCGCGCGATCGCGTCGTCGAGGAAGCTGGCGCACTGCGCCGCGCCGTGGCCGCCTTTCATATGGAAGCGATCCGCTTCCGCATGTACAACGTCGAACGCCTGCTGCAGCGCGACGTCCAGGACGCCGAAAGCCAGCGCCTCTTCGAGACGCTCCGCGACCAACTCGAACAGGCCGGTTTCCACACGCGCTCGCACAGCGCGCCATAGAGTCGCGAATCGCGAAGGGCCTCGCGCGAAGACGCGAAGGCGCGAAGGAAAAAAAGAAGACGTGGACCAGAATCTGGAACCGCGTCGTTCACATCGTCAGCACCAGATCGAACATTCCCGTCCGGTGCGTCGCGGTTCCGCCCATCGTCAACACGAGTCTTGGATTGAAGCGCGCGTCCTTTGCGTTCTGGGGATCGTTCGGGAAGAACAGCTCCGTCCAGAAGTCCGGCTTTCCTGCCACGACGACATGGACGCCGATGTGAGGCGCACGGCCGGGGGTGGCGCCTGGCACGATCGTCTCGAAGCGGAACGCGCCGTCCGCATCCGTCCGCTGCGTGCCGCGCAGCCGGAATCCCGACTGGCCGTAGACGCCGTGCGCGTCGGCCTGCCACACCTCGACGAGCGCGCCCTTGACGCGGCCACACGTGAGTCCCGTCACCGTTCCCGACCATGTGAGAGGCGTCCCGACGACGCCGCGCTCGACGAGCGATGACCGTTCCGGCGCGCCTGGCCGGTAGGACGCGTCGGCGGGGACCGCCGGTGTCGCGCGTTCGTCCGGCGTACACGGCGGTCCGGCCAAGGTGAAGCCTTCGAGCCCGGTCTGTCCGGCCGCCGCGCCAAGACGACGACCCGCCACGAGCCCAATCATGATCGCCAGCAACGTCCGACGTGAGAGGACCATGTAATATGAATGATTGAAGGTTCGTTGCCTGGACCGGCGGTCAGCGTGTGCGTGCGGTCCCGGGCCTCTGGAGGACTCTGATGCCGTATCCGGAATATCTCATTGCACCGATGCGCCAGGAGCTCGTGGCCGTCGGAGCGCGCGAGTGCCGTACGCCGGCCGAAGTCGACGCGGCGCTCAAGACGCCGGGCGTGGTGATGATGGTCGTCAATTCCGTCTGCGGGTGCGCGGCCGGCAAGGCGCGGCCAGGTATCGCGCTCGCGCTCGAGCATCCCGCCAAGCCCGACACGGTCGCCACCGTGTTCGCCGGCGCCGACCTCGAGGCGACCGAGCACGCCCGTTCGTTCTTCACCGGCTTCCCGCCCTCGTCGCCGTCGATTGCGCTCTTGCGCGACGGCAAGCTGCTCTACATGGTGGAGCGGCGCGACATCGAGTCGCGGTCGGCCGAGTCGATTGCCGATCTGCTCACGATGGCGTTCGACAAGTACTGCGCGCCCGCCGGCGCCGCCGCCCAGTAAGCGGCGGCCGCCGCGTCAGTCGGTGACCGACGGCGCGAGCCACTCGCCCAGCACGGATCCCTCTCGCACGATGGTGTGGTCGCGATCCGATCCGGTCGAGATGAGCGCCGTCGGTACGCCGCACACCTCTTCGAGCCGCCGGATGTAGTCGCGCGCCTCGCGCGGCAGATCCTCGAATCGCGTGATCCCCTGCGTCGACGTGCGCCAGCCCGGCAGCGTCTCGTACACGGGCGTACACGCCGCGAGCTGTGCCGTGTCGCTCGGCATCTCGGTCACGAGCTCGCCGCGGCACTGATAGCCCGTACACACCGGAATCTCGTCGAACACGTCGAGCACGTCGAGCTTGGTCACGGCGAGCGCGTCGATCCCGTTGATGCGCACGGCGTAGCGGACGGCCACGGCGTCGAACCAGCCGCAGCGACGCGGCCGTCCCGTCGACGCGCCGAACTCCTGTCCCGTCTCGCGCAGCCGCTCGCCAGCCTCGCCAGTGAGCTCGGTCGGCAGCGGCCCGCCACCCACGCGCGTCGTGTAGGCCTTGGCCACGCCGATGACCGTGCCGACCGACTTCGGTCCGATGCCCAGTCCCGTCGCCGCGCCTCCGGCCGTCGCGCTCGACGAGGTGACGAACGGATACGTGCCGTGGTCGATGTCGAGCAGCGTGGCCTGCGCGCCTTCGAACAGAATCCGCCGGCCGTCTTCGATCGCGCGGTGGAGATAGAGCGACGTATCGGCGACGAGCGGCTGCAGCCGCGGCCAGAACGTGCGCAGCTCGGCGACGACGTCCTGCCAGCGCATGCCCGAGTCGCCGACGAGCCGGTTGCGCGCCGCGACGTTCTCACGAATGGCCGTGACGAGCGGGCCGTCCTCCGACTGGTCCGCCAGATCGCCCACGCGCACGCCGCGCCGCGCGATCTTGTCCTCGTAGGCCGGCCCGATGCCGCGCGACGTCGTCCCGATCTTGTGTTCGCCGCGCCGCGCCTCGGCCAAAAGCTCGATCTCGCGGTGGTACGGCAGGATGAGATGCGCCTTGTCGCTCACGAGCAGCCGTCCGGCGTAGTCGATCCCGAACGCCGCCAGCCCGTCGATCTCGGAAAAGAGCGCCGTGAGGTCGACGACCACGCCGTTGCCGATGATGCAGGTGACGCCCTCGTGCAGAATGCCCGACGGAATCAGGTGCAACACGAACTTGCGGCCCTTCACGTAGACCGTGTGTCCCGCGTTGTGTCCGCCCTGGTAGCGCGCGACGACGGAGAACTGCGGCGTGAGCAGGTCGACGATCTTGCCTTTGCCTTCATCGCCCCATTGGGCGCCTAGCACACACACATTCATGCGGCTAGCATGATACCTTGGCGACCGGTCCGGCGGACACGTCGATCGACGCCGCGCCGATCGCACGCCGCCCGCGGCCGCTCGCGCGCACCGCGTCGCGGAGGATCGAATCCTGAATTGACACGTCTCATCGCGTTCTTTAGAGTGACGGCTCCACGTCGATCCTGACTGCGATGCGCGCTGCCGCTGCCTGCTGCTGCCCGGGGTTGTTGAAGTGATCGTCGAGCGTCCCGCTCTCGAGCGCCGCGTCACGGCCGTGCTGGAAGCCGGCCGTATTCCCGTCGTGCTCGGCGGCTGCGGCACCGGGCGCTCGTCGCTGCTCCTGCGGCTCGCCGCGAGCCGCGCCGGCGC
>CALFMR010000180.1 GCA_937880585.1 uncultured Acidobacteriota bacterium | reverse complement strand
AACGCGACGCTCGAGACGGCACTCAGCGCGAGCCAGCGACTCGCGCTCGCACCCGGACGCGTGGCGAGCAACTCGTCGCGATGGCGCATCTGCGCCTGTGCTCGCGGCTTCCGCGCCATCTCCCGGTCGAGCGCCGAGGACGTTCGCGCCCAGAGGTCTCGAGGCGCGGCGGGCTGCCCGAGGCGCAGGGGCTCGCCATGCTGCAGTCGCAGCTGGCGCTGGCGGAGGATGTCTTGATGCATCCCGAGCAACACACGAGCGACGCCGTGCTGGCCGTGCGGGTTGGACTCCAGTGGGGCGGTGGCGGACCGACGGCGGTTCCCATGTTGTCGCGTCTCATGAAATCACCCGATGCGCTGACGCGCAGAACGGCTGCCACGCTCCTCTTCCAAGTGAAATCGCCGGATGGCGTGCCCGCACTCGTGGGCGGATTGGACGATGACGATCCGGAAGTGCGCCGGATGTCGACCGTCGGTCTCTCGGCGATCACCGGCGAGAAGCCGTCAATTCGTTTGCGCGGCGACAGCGAGGCGATTGAGAACTACTGGCGCGCCTGGGCCCGCCAGCGCGGGCTGTTGCCCTGACACGCATGCCGACGAGCATCGCGCGTCGCGCGCAACGGCGCCTTCTGGTTGGCGCAATCGCATGCGCCATCCTCGTGCTCGCGTTTTCGTGGACGCCGCGTGCGATCTGGGCGCAGATGACGCGTCCCGAGCGCTCTGCCCGCCAGCCGCCGCCGCAGGCCGCGATCCTGTCCGGGCGCGTGTCGACGACGGGTGACCGATCCGTCTGGAGTGTCCTCGTCACCGCCCGTGACGCAAGCAGTGGCGCAGTGCTCACGGCGCTGACCGACAACGCCGGGCACTTCACGTTCGATGACGTCGCGCCCGGGTACTACACGCTGTTGTTCACGAAGCCCGGGTACGCCGGGGCCGCGTACGGGGCGAAACATCCGGGCGATGCCGGCTCGCCGGTGGCCGTTGCCTCCGGACGACACCTCGACCTGGCGATGACGATCGTAAAAGGCGGCGTCATCGCCGGCCGCGTCACGGACGAGATCGGCGCACCCGTGGCCGATGCGCGCGTCTTCGCGGTCACGCGGCGCGTCGAACGCGGCATCCGGCGCGACATCGCGGTTGGAAGTGGAACCACCGACGACGAGGGGAATTACCGCGTGTTCGGTCTTCAGTCCGGCAACTACCTGATCGCCGTCGCGTCGCCGTACGCACCGCGACAGCCCGCCGGCCGCGCGGGGCTGCCGTTCCCGCCCTCCGGTCTTTCGCTGTCGATGCCGGGGCTGATGAACAGCAGCGATCCGCCGACGCGCGCCACGGGCTATTTGTCGGCTTTCTATCCAGGCGTCTTCGATCCGGGCCAGGCGGGGATCGTCACCCTCAACGCCGCTGAAACACGGACTAACGTCGACCTCACCTTCCATCCCCGCACGACCATCGAGATGCGTGGATACGTCGTCCTGCCCGACGGCCGGCCCGCGGCGCGTGCCGAGATCGTCGTACGGGCGGCGCCCGACAACGCCTCGGCAGCCGCTGGCGGCACGAATAACGTGACCTTCCTGACGCGGCCGGACGGACGGTTCGTCGTCCCCGATCTCCAGGTCGGCGCGTACACGGTCATCGCTCTTGCAACATCGCCAAGTAGCGGACGGATGACCATGGCGGCGCCTCCGTCGAGAGACATCCGGCCCGGCGGATTCGATCTGGTGGCCGTCGCGCACGTCACGACGAACGACACCGGCTTCGTCGGCGTGCCGACGCTGCACCTCGCGCGCGGCGGCGCCGTTCAAGGAATGATCACGACGTCGACTTCCGCCCCGTCGGACGCGCTCGATCTCCAGGACCTTCAGGTCGCCATCAGGAGCGATGCGACGACAGGACTCGTCGCGGTGCCGCCGGCTGGGGTCGGGGCCGACGGCTCGTTCACGATTCGCGGCGTGCCACCCGGGGTCTACACGCTCAGCGTCGCGAATATCGCCGCTCGACGACGAGTCCCTATCTCCATCCAAGCCGCCACTGCTGGCGACGTCGACGTCCTGAGTGAGGGCCTGACCATCGCGCCGGGCGCAGCCGGCAACGTCCAAGTCGTGGTCGGTCCCCCGACGTTGCTGACCGGACGCGTCCTCGACGCCACCGGCCTGCCGTCGTCGGCGTACTACGTCGCCGTCTTCCCGGAGCAAGAGCACGTATGGACGCCGCTGTCCGCGCGCCTGCGCATGCCGGTCCACGCGGCCACGGACGGCGCGTTCCAGTTCGACGGGTTACCGGCCGGCGACTACTACGTGGCTGCGCTCGCCGATTTCGATGCCGAGCGGTGGCCATCGGCATCCGATCTCCGACAGCTCGTCCGGACCGCGCTGAAGGTGTCGCTTCGCGCCGGCGAACGGACCGCAGTCGATCTGCAAGTCGCACCGCGATAGGCCAACTTCTGCCTTCTGGCTTCTAACCTCTAACTTGACCACCGTCAGCGTTCCGCAGGCTGACGGTGAACCTCGCTCCGCCCGTCGGGATGTTTTCCGCGCGGATCGTGCCCCCGTGCAGTTCGACGAGGTGTTTGACGATGGCGAGGCCGAGGCCGGTGCCGCCGGGATCGCGGGCGCGGGATTTGTCGACGCGGTAGAAGCGCTCGAAGATGCGCGTCAGGTCGCCTTCGGGAATGCCGGGGCCCTCGTCCGATACGACGATCGAGACGCATCCGTCTTCCCGCCGCGCGGCGATCCGCACCGTCGTCCCCTCCGGTGCGTACGTGCTCGCATTGGCGACAAGGTTCCGCACGACGTCGCGCAGTTTGCTTTCGTCCGCCTCGACGACGGCGGCTTCGGGCGCGACATCGATCGTCACGTGCTGATCGCGGTCGTCGAGCACGGGCGACAGGTCGGCGACGACGGTCCCCGCGAGCGCGGCGACATCGACGCGCGTGATGGCCAGCGTCTCCTGTCCCGCATCGAGTCGTGCCAGCCGCAAGAGATCGCTGACGAGCCGCTCCATCCGCGTCGCGTTGCGCGCGATGATCTCGAGGAATCGCTGCCGTTCCTCCGGCAGGCCGTCATCGGCTGACAACGCTTCGACGTAGCCGCGGATGGCGGTGAGCGGCGTCCGCAGCTCGTGCGAAACGTTCGCGACGAAATCGCGGCGCATGCGGTCGATGCGCTTGGTCTCGGTGACGTCGTGCAGGACGAGTACGGCGCCGAGCGGCCGACCGGCGGCCACCGGCGCGGCGTACGCCACGAGCGTGCGATCGGGATGCCGCGGCGGCGCCAGTTCGCGCGACGCGGGGACACGGCCGTCGACCGCCTCCGACAGCAGCTCGCGGATCGCCGGATGTCGCGTCGCTTCCAGGTAGTGGCGTCCGATGGCCGCCTCGTCGAGATCGAGCATGCGGCGCGCCGCGTCGTTGGCAACCTGCAGTTCGCCCGCCGTGTCGACGACGACGACGCCTTCCGTCATGCTGCCGAGCATGGCGGTCATGCGCGCGCGGTCGCGCGCGATCTCGGTCAGCCGCCGGCCGAGCTCGTGTACCGATCCGTCGAGCGCGGTTGCCACGGTGCCCAGCTCGTCGTCGCCGAAGTCAGCCCGCGGCGCCGAAAAATCGCCGGCCTGGTAGCGACGCGCCGCGGCGGCAATGGCGCGCACGCGCGCGCCGATGCGGCCTGAGAGCGCCCAGGCGATGAGCGCCGCCCCGGCGAGCGCCACGACGAGCGCAAGCGCCGTCACGCGCAGGACGTCGCGAATCTGCTGCTCGACGCTCGTGAGCGGCAACGCGAGACGCACGATCGCCACGTCGGGACGCGACGCGGGGACGGCGACGTAGAGCATGTCGACGCGCAGCGTGTCGCTCGGCCGTCGCGCCGCGCCGAACCCCGACTCCCGCGCTTCGACGATTTCCGGGCGCGTCCCGTGGTTCTCCATCGTGGCGACGGCCTCGGGCGTCTCGGCCGAGTCCGCGACGACGTGTCCGTCAGGCGCGACGAGCGTCACGCGCGCGCCGACGGCCGTGCCGACGCGCACGGCCTCGTCCTGCCACCGCGCGGCGGCAGGCGCGGCCTTGACGAGCTCGACGGCCAGATGCGCTTCGGCGACCAGCGTGCTCTCGATGCGCGCGTTCGTGCGCGCGCGCATCAAACCGGCGAAGAGCGCGCTGGCGACGACGAGCGCCAGCGCGGCGGTGGCCAGCGCGGCGAGGAAGAGCTTCGCGCGGAACGTGGCGCGGGCCATGGATCAGCGGGTCGCGGCCGGCGGCGGGTCGACGAGCTTGTAGCCGAACTGCGGCACCGTGATGAGCGCGTCGGCGAAGAACGGGATCTTCTCGCGCAGGCGGCGCACGTGTACGTCCACCGTCCGCGTGCCACCCGTGTAGCGATAGCCCCACACGTCGGTGAGCAGCCGGTCACGCGAGACGACGCGTCCCCGGTTTCGCAGGAAATACTCGAGCAGCAGGAACTCCTTCGCGGCGAGCGCAACCTCCGCGCCGTCGACGGCGACGACGTGACTGTCCACGTCCATCGTCACGGGGCCGTACGCGAGCGACGGCGCCGAGCCCGTGGTGCGTGACGCGCGGCGCAGGAGCGCGCGCACGCGGGCGACGAGCTCCGATGGGCTGAACGGCTTGGTGAGATAGTCGTCGGCGCCAATCTCGAGGCCGGCGACGCGGTCCGCTTCCTCACCGCGCGCCGTGAGCATGAGCACCGGCACGCCGGCCGTGGCCGGGTTGGCGCGCACCGCGCGGCAGACGTCGAAGCCGTCCACGTGCGGCAGCATGAGATCGAGAATCACGAGGTCCGGTGGACGTGCGGCGATCGACGCGATCGCGTCGCGCCCCGATGCCAGGCGCTCGGAACCGAGTCCCGCCTTCTCCAGGTACAACGCGATGAGCTGGGCGATGTCCGGATCATCTTCGACAATGAGGATGCGCGCAGCCACGGCCCATCTTAGAGCAGGCGCCCGGCGCCCGCTCGAGGCGTGCCCGTCGGCCCGTCCGGGGCCGATGGCCGCGTCAAATCCCGCCGGGCTCGCCGGCATGGTGCCGCACGTCGCGGGCCTCGACGATGAAGACGACGTCTTCAGCGACGTTGGTGGCATGGTCGCCGACGCGCTCGAGATGGCGCGAGACGAGCACGAGGTCGAGCGCGGGCTCGATCGTGCGCGGATCGGCCAGCATGTAGGTTAAGAGCTCGCGGAACACCTGGTTCTTCAAGGCGTCCAGTTCGTCGTCACGGGCGAGCACGCGGCGCGCGCGGGGAATGTCGAGCGAGACGAAGGCGTCGAGCGACTCGCGCAACATGCCCTCGGCGATCGCGCCCATGCGCGGCAGGTCGATGAGCATCTTCACGGGCGGATGCTGCACGTAGCGATCGGCGGCCTCGGCGATGTTGACCGCGAGGTCGCCCACGCGCTCGAGGTCGGCGTTGATCTTGACGGTCGCGACGATCGTCCGCAGGTCGACCGCCATCGGCTGGTGCAGCGCGAGCAGCTTGAAGCAGCGGTCGTCGATCTCGACGTGCAGCGCGTTGATGGCGGCATCGCCGTGGATGACGTTGGCGATGGCGTCGCGGTCGCGGTCGACGAGCGCCTGGACGGCCGCGCGCAGCCGCTCCTCGGCCAGCCCGCCCATGGCGAGCAGCCGCTGGGCGAGCGTCGCCATTTCGTCGGTGAAATGTCGGGTGTCCAATGCCATGAGGGCCCTCGTCTCAGCCGAACCGGCCGGTGACGTAGTCTTCGGTGAGCTTTTCCCTGGGATTCGTGAAGAGGTCCTGCGTCCGGCCGATCTCGACGAGCCGGCCCATCCACAGGAAGGCCGTCGTGTCCGAGACGCGCGCGGCCTGCTGCATGTTGTGCGTCACCATCACCACCGTGTACTGCTGCTTGAGGTGATAGATCAGCTCTTCGATCTTGGACGTCGCGATCGGATCGAGCGCCGAGCACGGCTCGTCCATGAGCAGCGTCTCGGGCTCGTTGACGAGCGCGCGCGCGAGGCACAACCGCTGCTGCTGGCCGCCGGACAGTTCCAGCGCGCTCGCATGCAGCTTGTCTTTCACTTCGTCCCACAACGCCGCCGCCCGCAATGCGCGCTCGACGTCGTCGTGCAGTGGCCCGCGCCGGCCGTTGACGCGCAGCGCGAACGCCAGGTTGTCGTAGATCGATTTCGGGAACGGATTCGGCTTCTGGAACAACATGCCGATGCGGCGCCGCACGGCGACGGGATCGACGCGCCGATCGTAGAGATCGACGCCCTCATACAGGACCGCCCCTTCGATTCGCAGCGTCGAGACCATGTCGTTCATGCGGTTCAGCGTGCGAAGGAAGCTGCTCTTGCCGCAGCCGCTGGGACCGATGACGGCCGTGACCTGGTGGCGCGCGACGGCGAGACTCACGCGATCGAGCACCTGCTGACTGCCGTACCAGAGACTCAGATCGCGCGTGGCAAGCACGGGCGGCGCGTCCGCCGTTTCGGCACGCGGCGCGTCCTCGCGCGGAGCGGCCGGCCGTGGACTGACGTTCACTGCGGTATCGGTCATGGGCTGACTCTGAAGAAGACGGCGGGGAGCCGTGGCGATACTCATTGGTTCCTCATGTCATAGCCGCGCGTCGTCAGACGCAGGAGCGAGCTGCCGAGCGCCACGCCGACGACGAGCAGCAACGCCGCGCCGTAGGCCTGCTGGTGCCAGACGTCGTACGGACCACGCGCGTACTTCAGGATGCGGAGCGTGATCTCGTCGATCGGATGGAACAGGCCGGAGGGAAAGTACTCGTTGCCGAGCGCCGTCAGGATGAGCGGCGCGGTTTCGCCCGCCACCCGCGCCACCGCGAGGACGCCGCCGGTCACGACGCCCGCGCGCGCCGCCGGCAGCACGAGGCCCAGCGTCACCCGCCAGCGCGGCGCACCGAGCGCGAGGCCGGCTTCACGGATCGTGTCGGGCACGAGACGCAACACGTCTTCGGTCGTGCGCGCCATGATCGGCACCATGATCACGCCGAGCGCCACGCCGCCGGCCACGGCCGAGAACGTGCCCGTCGGCTTGACCAGGACGAAGTAGACGAAGATGCCGGCGATGATCGATGGCATCCCGACGAAGGTGTTGATCGCCAGGCGCGTCACGCGCGCGAGGTGCGAGTTGCCCGCGAGCTCGGCGAGATAAATCCCCACGCCGACGCCCAACGGGATGCCGATGATCGACGAAATCGTCACGAGCACGGCGGTCCCGACGAGTGACGGCGCGATGCCGCCGCCGGGCTCACCGACGGCCGCCGGTTCCTTGATTAGAAAGTTCCAGTCGATCGCGCCAATCCCGTGCGCGACCAGATACCCGAGGATCGCGAACAGCGCACCGAGCGACACGAGCATCGCCACGACGGTGCTGCCGAACCCGAACACGTCCGACCAGTGCACGCGCCGTCGGAATCGCCCCGGCGTCCGCTCCACGTCACGCCTTGAATCCGCGGGCACCCGCCAACCTCCTGATGCTGATGTAGGCGATGACGTTCACGCCAAGGGTGAGGACGAAGAGAATGAGCCCGCAGTAGATGAGCGCAGACAGATACGTGTCCGAGCTGACCTCGTTGAACGCGTTGGCGATCACGCTGGCC
>CALFMR010000179.1 GCA_937880585.1 uncultured Acidobacteriota bacterium | reverse complement strand
CTGGTGGATGCGGGCGAACTCGACGATGGCCGACGCCGTGTCCTCCCCGGTGACGACGGTGCTCATCGCGTGGATGGGGAAGGCGGCGCCGCGCGCGCGCAACGGCGATGCGGGCCGGCACGACGACCGCGCGGGCGAGCGGGCGGGCGCGACACCCGCCGAATCGGGCGACGAGAACCGTCTCTTGCGATCGGTCGTCGCCTTCGGCGAGACGCTCGTGCGCGAGGTCATGACGCCGCGGCCGGACATCGTCGCGATCGCGTCGGATCAAACGGTTGACGATCTGCGCCGGCTCGTGCGCGAACAGGAGTATTCGCGTCTGCCGGTCTACACCGAGAACCTCGACAACATCGTCGGCCTCATCGTGGTGAAGGATTTGATTCAGATGACGTCCGAGCCCGACGGCACGCGCAAGGTCAGCGACATGATGCGGCCCGCCGCGTTCGTGCCCGAGACCAAGCGCGTCGTCGATCTGCTGCGCGAGTTCCAGACAGGCCGGTTCCAGCTCGCGATGGTCGTCGACGAGTATGGCGGCACGGCGGGGCTCGTGACCGTCGAAGATCTCGTCGAGGAGCTCGTCGGCGAGATCCGCGACGAGTACGACAGCGAAGCGGATCCGATCGTGCGCGAGGACGACGACACGTTCGTCTTCAGCGCGAAGGTGGGCATCGACGAGATGGCGTCGCGGCTCGGGATCGCGATCGAGGACGGCGAGTTCGAGACCGTGGGCGGCTACGTGCTCGCGCGCGTCGGCCGCGTGCCGGCGACCGGCGAGCGCTTCGAGATCGATGGGCTGACGGTCGAGATTCTCGAGGCAGAGCGCAAGCGCATCCACAAGGTGCGCATCCATCGCCATCCCGTCCTTCCCGCGGCCGAGGCGCTATGAAGGCCGGATTCGTCGCGCTCGTGGGCCGGCCGAACGCTGGCAAGTCGACGCTGCTCAACCGCTTCGTCGGCCAGAAGCTCGCCATCGTCTCCGACAAACCGCAGACGACGCGTCACCGCATCGTGGGTGTGCACTCGACGCCGTCGGGCCAGATGGTGTTCATCGACACCCCGGGCATTCACAAGCCGGCGCATCAGATGAACCGGCGCATGGTTCAGGCCGCGACCGATGCCTTGCGCGACGCCGATGTCATCGTCCTCGTCGTCGATGCCGCCGAGAGGCCCGGCACGGGCGATCGATTCGTCCTCGAGCTGGTGCGCGCCGCGCCGACGAAAGCCGTGCTCGCGCTCAACAAGATCGACTGCGTGCCGAAACCGGCGCTCCTGCCGCTCATGGATCAATACGCACGCGCCGATCGTTTCGCCGCGATCGTGCCCGTGTCGGCACTCACCGGCGACGGCGTCGCCGCTCTTGAGAGCGAGATCCTCGCGTCGCTTCCCGACGGCGCCCCGCTCTATCCCGACGACTACCTCACCGACCAGACCGAGCGCGGACTCGCCGCCGAGCTCATCCGCGAGAAGGTGCTGCACCACACCCACGACGAGCTGCCGTACTCGACGGCGGTCGTAATCGACCGCTTCGAGGAGCCGGGCGAGGGCGGGGGCCTGACGCGCATCTACGCGTCGATCCTCGTCGACCACGACTCGCAGAAACCGATCGTCGTCGGGAAGGGCGGCAGCATGATCAAACGCATCGGCACCGAGGCCCGCCAGGATCTCGAGACGATGCTCGCCGGCCGCGTCTTCCTCGACCTTCACGTCAAAGTCCGCCGCGACTGGCGCGACGACGAGCGGATCCTGAACGAGATCGGACTCAAGCGAAGTTAGAAGTTGGAAGACAGAAGCCAGAAGGGAAAGCCTCACGCGAAGACGCGTAGCGTTGGGGGTGGGGCCCCAACGCATTGCAGAAAAGATGACTCGCGAGCGGGGGCCCCGCGAGCAACCAAGAAAAGGTGGCCCCAACGCATTGCAAGTAAAGGCGGCATTCCCGCCGCGATCTTGCGTGCGGCCTGACCGCCCCGTACATTGGAAGAGACGCTTCGCGCGCGTCGAGGCGCGTGCGGAGCGCGGCCGGCGGTGCGCGTCCTCCCACGGCACCCGGGTCCCTTGACGGGCCCGTCTGGAGGTTTGCCGTGCGCATCGCTCAGATCGCGCCGCTGTATGAGAGCGTGCCCCCGCGCTCCTATGGCGGGACGGAACGTGTCGTCGCCTATCTGACCGACGAGCTCGTCGCGCAGGGCCACGACGTGACGCTCTTCGCCAGCGCCGACTCGACGACGCGCGCGCGGCTCGTGCCGTGCGCGCCGCAGGCACTCCGGCTGTGTCCCGGGTCGATCGACTCGCTCGCGCACCACGTGCTCATGCTCGAGCGGCTCATTGGTGCCGCCGCTGCGTTCGACGTGCTGCACTTCCACATCGACTATCTGCACTTTCCGTTGAGCCGCCTGCACGGATGGCCGAACGTGACGACGCTGCACGGCCGGCTCGATATTCCGGATCTCGTGCCGATCTACGACGAGTTCGCCGAGATGCCCGTCGTGTCGATTTCCGACGCGCAGCGCGCACCGCTGCCACGGGCTGGCTGGCAGGCGACCGTGCAGCACGGGTTGCCCGTCAATCTGCACGCGTTCTCGCCGGGGCCGGGATCGTACCTGGCATTTCTCGGACGCATCTCGCCCGAGAAGCGCGTCGACCGCGCCGTCGAGATCGCGCGTCGCGCCGGCCTGCCGCTGCGTGTCGCGGCGAAGGTCGACCGCGTCGACCGCGAATACTTCAAGGATCGCATCGCGCCGCTCTTCGAGGCGCCGTTCGTCGAGTACGTCGGCGAGATCGGCGAGCGTGAGAAGACCGCCTTTCTCGGCGGCGCGGCCGCGCTGCTGTTTCCCATCGACTGGCCCGAGCCGTTCGGGCTCGTCATGATCGAGGCGCTCGCATGCGGCACGCCGGTGATCGCCTGGCGTCGAGGCTCGGTGGCGGAAGTCCTCGAGCACGGCCGCACGGGGTTCATGGTCGAGTCGATGGACGAGGCCGTCGCGGCCGTTCGCGCCATCGGCGGGATCGATCGCCGCACCTGCCGCGCCGCGTTCGAAGCGCGATTCACGGCCGCGCGCATGGCGGCCGACTACGTCAGGGTGTACGAGCGCCTCATCGACCGCCGTGGCGCGGGGCCGCCGCGGCGGTGGCCCGCGGAAAGGTGCGTGGCATGACGCCGGGAGGCTTCCACGCGGGCCGTCCGATACCGGGAAGCGAAGCCGAGGCCGATCAGTTCTACATTCGGACGCCCGCCTCGCGCGCCGACGACCACAATCTCGTTCTCGAGCAGGACGACACGTTCGTCGTGCTGGATCCGCGTGGCGACGTGCGTCCGGTCGGACTCGCCGAAGAGGGCCTGTACCATGCCGGCACGCGCTACCTCTCGCGCCTGACGCTGTGGCTCGCCGGCGCGCCACCGCTGCTGCTCAGTTCGGCTGTCACGCCCGACAACGCGCGCATCGTCATCGACCTCACGAACCTCGACGTCGCGAGCGACGGCAACGTCGTGCCTCGCGGCACGCTCCATCTGCGCCGCACGATCGTGCTCTGGCACGGCGTCCGCCACGATCGGCTGCATCTGCGCAACTACGGTGTCGCGCCGGTGACGACCACGCTGTCGCTCGCCTTCGACGCCGACTATGCCGACATCTTCGAAGTCCGCGGCACCCCGCGCGCGCGGCGCGGCCGCCGGCTCGAGACGCGCGTCAGCGGCAGCGACGTCGTGCTCGGCTACGTCGGGCTGGACCGCGTCGTCCGCCGCACACGCTTCACCGTCTCGAGCCCGCGGCGAACGCTCGCCGCCACGCGCCTGGAGGTGGACGTCGACCTGCCGCCCGGCGGGGAAGAGGTCTGTGATCTCTCGATCGCGTGCGAGTACGACCGGCCGCGCCGCGCGTCGATCGGTTTCGCCGATGCGGACCGCGAGGCCACTGCCGCGCTCGAGGCGCGGCATCGCCAGTACGCCCGCGTCCGCACATCGAATCAGCACTTCAACGAGTGGATCAATCGCAGCGTCGCGGACCTGACGATGCTGACGGCTGAGCGACCCGAGGGTGACGTGCCGTATGCCGGCGTGCCATGGTTCAGTGCGCCGTTCGGCCGCGACAGTCTCATCACCGCGCTCGAATGTCTGTGGATCGCGCCGTCGCTCGCGCGCGGCGTGCTCGACTATCTCGCCGCCACGCAGGCGACGACGGTCGATCCCGAGCGCGACGCGCAGCCGGGCAAGATCCTGCACGAAGCGCGGCACGGCGAGATGGCCGCGCTCGGCGAGATTCCCTTCGGCCGCTACTACGGCAGCCAGGACGCGACGCCGCTGTTCCTCATGCTCGCGGCCGCCTACTACGAGCGTACCGGCGATCGGACGACGATCGAGCGCATCTGGCCGCAGATCAGGGCGGCGCTCGCCTGGATCGATCGCGACGGCGATTCGGATGGCGACGGGTTCATCGAGTACGAGCGGCAGTCATCGACCGGTCTCGTTCACCAGGGGTGGAAGGACTCGCACGACGCGATCTTCCACCGCGACGGCCGCCCGGCCGAGGGTTCGATTGCGACGTGCGAGATTCAGGGCTACGTCTTCGCCGCCTGGCGGAGCATCGCGCGGCTCGCAATGGTCATGGGCGACCAGCCACTCGCCACGTCGCTGCGGAGCAAGGCCGACGCGCTCCGCGCGCGCTTCGACGAGGCGTTCTGGTGCGAGGCGATTGGCACCTATGCGCTCGCGCTCGACGGCGCCAAGGATCCGTGCGTCGTCATCAGCTCCAACGCTGGCCACGCACTGTTCACCGGGATTGCGTCGCCTGAGCGGGGACGCGCGGCCGGGCGGACACTCGTTGGTCCGTCGAGTTTTTCCGGCTGGGGCGTGCGCACGGTCGCGGCGGGTGAGTGCCGTTACAACCCGATGTCGTACCACAACGGATCGGTGTGGCCGCACGACAACGCGATCCTCGCGCGCGGCCTGGCGCGGTACGGGCTGCGCGAGGAAGCCGTCGGCGTACTGAACGGCCTCTTCCAGGCCAGCGCGCGCGTGGACCTGCACCGGCTGCCGGAACTGTTCTGCGGTTTCCCACGCCGCGGCACCGAGCGGCCGACGCTGTATCCGGTCGCGTGCAACCCGCAAGCCTGGGCGGCCGGCTCGGTGTTTCTCCTGCTGCAGGCGGCGATCGGCATCGAGCTCGACGCCGTGTCGCGCACGATCCGGTTCGAGCACCCGCGCCTGCCGGCGTCGATCGACGAAGTGCAGATCGAAGGCCTGCGTCTCGGCCCGGCCCGTGTCGACCTGCGGCTCGAACGCCACGGCCATGACGTCGGCCTCACCGTGCTGCGACGCGAAGGCGACGTGCAGATTGTCGCGCGCAAATAGATACAATGACCGTCGGACAGCGACGATCATGGCGGCGCAGCAGCACAGAAACGATCTCATCCTGGAGTCCGTCCGGCGTCTCCTCCGCATGGGGGCGACGCCGAACCTGCTGAATCTGCTCCAGAAGCAGCACCCCGCCGACCTCGCCCAGATCTTCGCCGAGCTCCCCGATCGCGAACGTCACGCGGCCTTCAACATCCTCGTCGAACGCAACGGGCGGCTCGCCATGGAAGCGCTGAGCGAGCTCGGGCCGGAGAAGGGCGCCGAGCTGCTCGCGCTGCGGTCGGCCGAGGACATCGCGCGGCTCTCGCAGGAAATCGCATCCGACGATGCGGCCGCACTCGTCGATCAGCTGCCGGAGGAGCTCTCGACCGCCGTCCTCGAGCTCATCCGCCCCAAGCCGGGCGGCGGCGTGACCGAGCTGCTCGAGTACGAGGAGCAGACGGCCGGCCGGTTGATGAATCCGAACGTCTTCGCCCTGTCCGAGGATCTCACGGCCGGCGAAGCGATCACCGCGCTCCAGACCGCGCGCGACGTCGAGATGGTCTTCTACCTCTACGTCGTCGACGAGCGCCGGCACCTGGTGGGCGTCGTCTCGTTGCGGCGGCTGCTGCTCGTGCCGCCCGACACGCCGCTCAAGCGCATCATGACGTCGGACATCTACAGCGCGCGCGTCGACACCGACCAGGAAGAAGTCGCGCGGCAGGTTGCGTCCTACAATCTGCTCGCGATTCCCGTCGTCGACGCCGAGAACAAGCTCGTCGGGTTGATCACGGTCGACGATGTGATCGACGTCATCAAGGACGAGGCGACCGAGGACGTCTATCGATTGGCCGGCGTCTCGCGCGACGATGGCATTCTGACGCCGCCGAAGGAGTCACTGCGTAGGCGGCTGCCGTGGCTGCTCGTGAACCTGCTCACGGCGTTCATCGCGGCCTCGGTCGTCGGGCTGTTTTCGCACACGATCGATCGCGTCGTGGCGCTCGCGGTCTTCATGCCGGTCGTCGCGGGCATGGGCGGCAATGCGGCCACGCAGACGCTGGCTGTCGTCGTGCGCGGCATCGCGCTCGGCGAGCTCACGTGGAGCAACGCCCGGCACGCGCTGATCAAGGAAGGGCTCGTCGGCCTGGGCAACGGCGTGGCGATCGGCCTCGTCGGCGCGGTGCTCGTCTGGGTCGTGACGCGCGGCGACTGGCCGCTCGGGCTCATCCTGATGGCCGCGATGATCATCAACATGTTCGTCGCCGCCATCGCCGGCACGCTCATCCCGCTCGGCCTGCGCGTGCTGAAGATCGACCCTGCGCTCGCTTCGTCGGTCTTCATCACGACGTTCACCGACGTCTTCGGCTTCCTCTCGTTCCTCGGCCTGGCGACGATCTTCGTCCGCTTTCTGCCGCAGGGATAAAAAAGATGACACCGCGAGCCCCCGAGCGTAGCGAGGGCGGCGAAGCGCCGTCGCGTTGGGGGTGGGGCCCCAACGCATTGCAAAGAAGATGACTGGCGACGCCGCGTATCGTCTGGCGTCGCTTGTCGAGTATGATGGGCAAGTTGCGCGCCAGTTGCCGGCGCTCGTGTAGC
>CALFMR010000178.1 GCA_937880585.1 uncultured Acidobacteriota bacterium | reverse complement strand
TGATAGTCCTGCGTGATCTCGAAGATCATGAACACCGACGTCATCGGCGCGCGGACGATCCCGGCGAACGCCGTGCCCATGCCGACGAGGGCATACGCGCCCGGATCGCCCGTGGGAAATGGCGCGAACCGATGGACGATCAGGCCGACCGTGCCGCCCGCCATGGCGCCGATGTACAGGCTCGGCGCGAAAATGCCCCCGGCCGCGCCCGATGAGCACGACACGATCGTGGCGCCGAGCTTCATCAGGCAAAGCAGCGCCATCGTCTTGAGCAGCAGGCCGCCGTTGAGGGCCTGATCGACGTAGTCGTAGCCGACGCCCATGACTTGTGGCGCGATGAGGAGCGCGGCGCCGATCACCACACCGCCGATGGCCGGCTGCAGCGCTGCCGTCCAGCGTGGCAGCCGGCGGAACAACAGCCGTGCGTTGAGCAGACCCTTGCAGAACGCGAGCGACAGGACGCCGCCGACGACGCCCAACACCGCGTAGGCGCCGAGCTCGGCCGGATGGACCAGATGGTAGGTCGGCACGTGGAAGAGCGGCTCGTTGCCGAGGATCGATCGCTCGACAATGACCGAGGCAACCGACGCGATGACGGCCGAGCCCAGCAACGGCGCGTTCAGATCGCCGATGATCTCTTCGAGCGCGAACAGCACCGCCGCCACCGGCGTGTTGAAGGCCGAGGCCAGCGCCGCGGCGGCCGCAATGGGGACGAGATCCCGCGTCCGCGCCGGCGACAGGCCGAGCCAGCGTCCGATGACCGACGCCAGTCCGGCGCCGATTTGCACCGACGGCCCTTCTGGTCCCATCGAGTGTCCGGCGCCAATCGACAGCACGCCGGTGAGAAACTTGCCGAACGGGACGCGCGCGCGGATGAAGCCGCCCGACAGCCGATACGCGGCCTTCGTCTGCGGCAGTCCACTTCCTCGCACGCCCGGAAAGATCGTCGCGAGCAGCACGCCGGTCGGGATGCTGACAAGGGCGGGTATCAGGAACAGACGCAGGCGCGAGGGCGCGAGGCCGAAGAGCCGATGGCTGGTCTGATCGATGGCCACGGTGAAGAGGACCGCGGAGAGGCCCGCCAGCACGCCGATGACGATCGACAGGACGAGAAAAACCTGGTGCTCGCGTAGCCGAAGCTGGAGTGCGCGGGGGAGGGGACTGGTCACCGATCGCTGCCTCCATGCCGCTCGGCGATGACGGCCAGTGCGTGATCGCGTGCGGTCGCTGGCGGACACAGGCGCGTGGCGGCGGCCGTCAGGCGCGCGGCGAGGTCGACGCCGGCCTCGGCGGCGTCTTCGTCACGTGCCGCCCCACCACGATGCGAAGCCAGGAAACGTTTGGCATCGCTGTCGAGCGCGCGGTCGGCATCGGTGGCGGCCGATGGACCGGCGTCCAGGCACGTCCGCAGACGGGACGAGGCGTAGTCGAGGTCAGCCAGGAGCCGCCGGGCGCGCGCGTCAGCTCCGATGCGCGGCGCGAGTGGATCGTCGTCGAGGACGTGCGATGTGTAATCGTGCGCGGCGGCGACACCGGCGAGGCCCGCGGGAGCCTGTTCGAGGTAGCGGCGCGCCCGTGTGTAGTCGCCGAGCGCGAGCGCGGCCTGCCCGGCGCCCGCCAGTGCTTCGCTGTCATCGGACGCCGCGTGCAAGGCGCGCTCGAACTCGTCGAGCGCGTGCCGCGCGTCGCCGGCCGCCGCGAAACGGCGCGCGACCTCGCGCTGCAGCGCGGGATCGTCGGGCAGGTTGGCGCTGAGCACGAGCAGCTCGGAGAGCGCCGCGGCCGTGCGATCGTGCGCCAGGAGGAAATCGACCATCTCGATCCGCACGGCGCGGCGGGCCGCGGCGGCATCGTCGGGCCACGGCGCGTAGAGCGCGTTGTGGTAATAGCGCGAGGCGGTCGTCACGTCCCCGCCGCTCGCCGCCAGGCGCGCCAGCGCCAGGTTGATGTCGACGTCTTCGGGCGCTGTCTCGCGCAGTGCCAGCAGGACGCGCCGCGCCGCGTCGTTCTGGCCGTCGAGCGCGAGCGCATGCGCGAGCGCCAGGACGTAGCGGGTGTTGGTGCGGCTCGAGACCGTGGCGCGCCGGAACGCGTCGACCGCGGCCGGGACGTGCCCGAGCTCGAGCTGGTGCTGGCCGCGCGCGTACCATTCAGCGCCGTCGGCGAGCCGCATGTCGCGATTGCTCGCGGCAAGGGCGCGCGTGACGAAGAACGCAGCGACGGCAGCGAGGATGAGCGCGGAAAGCTGGAGGATCTGTCGCTGAAGGAGGCGTGCCTGATTGTCCGTGCCGTTGGGCTCGTCGTCGGCCACTTGTCCCTCGGGGCACGCCAATCGCGCCGATAGACTTCGATGGTACCACTCGGAGGCGCGGCCAGCGACGGCCTCGTATCTGTCAAGTGCGCACGTGGCTCGTCCGCCGGTCAGCGGGCGATTCCGATAGACTGAAGCCTCGATCGACGCGTGCCCGGTTGAGGGGCGCATTCCATATCGTGAAGAAAATCGGTTTTCTCTCCTTCGGGCACTGGACGCCCTCGCCACAGTCGTCGACGCGGTCGGCGTCCGATGCGCTGCTGCAGTCGATCGATCTCGCGGTCGCGGCCGAGGAGCTCGGCGCCGACGGTGCGTACTTCCGCGTCCATCACTTCGCGCGTCAACTTTCTTCGCCGTTTCCGCTGCTCGCCGCGGTTGGCGCCAGGACGCGTCGCATCGAGATCGGCACGGCTGTCATCGACATGCG
>CALFMR010000177.1 GCA_937880585.1 uncultured Acidobacteriota bacterium | reverse complement strand
GAGCGCCGGCGGCCGGCCCGCGCGGCGAGTGAAGTCGTCGATCGCCGGCCGCAGCTCGGCGCGAATCGCGGCAGCCGCCGCCGTGCCATCCAGTCGTCGTGCAGACATGGCGAAAGCGTAACAAAACTTCGCGGGCGAGAGCGCGAGGCCAGCTACGCGAGCGTGTCCAGATAGTCGCGGATGCGCGTGGCGGGGTCGCCGATGAGCAGATCGGCAATGACCGCCACTGACGCGGCCCCCGCGGCAATCACCTCGGGCGCCGTTTCGATCGTGATGCCGCCAATGGCGACGACGGGCCGCCGCGCACCGCCAGCCGACGCCAGGCGCGCGGCCATGCGCACGCCGTCCAGGCCGACGAGGGGATCGGGCCGGTCTTTGCTCGTCGTACCGAACACCGGTCCGATGGCGAGATAGTCGATCGGTTCGTCGAGCGCCGCGCGCACCTGCGCTTCGGTGTGCGTGGACCGGCCGATCGCCATCGTCGCGCCGACGACAAGCCGCGCGTCGGCCGGATCCAAATCCGTTTGCCCGACGTGCAGTCCGCCAGCGCCCGCCAATCGCGCGATGTCCGCACGGTCGTTGACGACGAACGTCGCGCCCGCCGCTTCGGCCCGACGCGCGAGCGCCTCGGCGAGCTCCAGCATCGCGCCGCTCGCCATCGTCTTGGCGCGCAGTTGGAAGAGGCGGACGCCAGCGTCCAGCCAGATGTCGGCCAACGCCAGCGGATCGAGGCCGCGCGCGTACAGCCGGTCGGTGTCGAGAATCGCGTAGAGCCGCGGAAGCGGCGCGGGCAGGATGGACGTCGGCAGAGCCTATGCGCTCGCGGCGCGACGCGCCGCGGCGTCCCTTTCCTTTTCTTTGTCCTTCTCGGTCGCGAAGCGTTCCATGAAGGCCGTGCTGAGCCGGCCGGCTACGAAATCCGGCTCGGCCAGAATCTTCAAGTGCAGCGGGATCGTCGTCTTGATGCCGTCGACGACCGTCATCTCGAGCGTGCGCCGCATGCGGGCGATCGCTTCCTCGCGGTCGCGCCCGTAGGTGATGATCTTCGCGATGAGCGAGTCGTAGTACGGCGAGACGGTGCACTCCGAGTGCGCGTAGGAATCGACGCGCACGCCCGGTCCGCCCGGCACGCTGAACGCCTGGATGAGACCCGGGCTCGGCACGAACGTCTCCGGATCTTCCGCGTTGATGCGGCACTCGATGGACGCGCCACGGAAATGGATGTCGCCCTGCTTGAACGCCAGCCGCTGCCCGGCCGCAATCCGAATCTGCTCTTTGACGATGTCGATGCCCGTGACGAACTCCGTGACCGGGTGCTCGACCTGCAGACGCGTGTTCGCTTCGAGGAAATAGAAGCGGCCGGCCGGGTCCATCAGGAACTCGAACGTGCCCGCGTTCGTGTACTGCACCGCGCGGGCGGCGTCGACGACGGTCGCGCCGAGCTTACGGCGCTGCTTGTCGGTCAAAGCCGGCGACGGCGCTTCCTCGATGAGCTTCTGATGGCGGCGCTGGATCGAGCACTCGCGCTCGCCGAGGTGGATGACGTTGCCGTGATGGTCGCCGAGGACCTGGAACTCGATGTGCCGCGGCGACTCGACGTATTTCTCGAGGTACACGTCGCCGACGCCAAAGGCCGCTTCGGCCTCGCGCGTGGCGGTCTTGAGCGACCGCGACAGCTCGTCGGCCGAGCGCACGACGCGCATTCCGCGTCCACCGCCGCCGGCGACCGCCTTGATAATGACCGGGAAGCCCAGCTCCTTGGCCACCTTCTGCGCCTGATCTTCGCTCTGGACCGGTCCGTCGCTGCCGGGCAGCACCGGGACGCCGGCCTTCTTCATCGCGCGTCGCGCGCGCGCCTTGTCACCCATCAGCCGGATGACGTCCGGATACGGCCCGATGAACTTGATGTGACACGCCTCGCAGACTTCGGCAAGGTACGCGCTCTCGGACAGGAACCCGTAGCCGGGATGGAGCGCATCGGCGCCCGTGATCTCGGCCGCGCTGATGATGGCCGGCACGTTCAGGTAGCTGTCGAGGCTGCGCGCCGGGCCGATGCACACGTCCTCGTCGGCGAACCGCACGTGGAGCGAGTGCTCGTCGGCCTCGGAGTAGACGGCCACCGTCTTGATGCCCAGTTCGCGACACGCGCAGATGATGCGCAGCGCGATCTCTCCGCGGTTGGCGATGAGGATTTTGTTGAACATCGTGTCTGACGGCCCTATCGGCTGGAGGCGGCCGGCCGTCTAGCTCACCTTCACGGCGAACAACCGGTCGCCGAACTGCACGGGCTTCCCGTTCTCGACGTAGATCGCCGCGATCTCGCCGTCGCGGTCGCTCTCGATCTCGTTCATCAGCTTCATCGCCTCGATGATGCAGAGCACCTGGCCCTTCTTCACGACGTCGCCGACTTCGACGAACGCCGGCGCCGACGGCTCGGACGACCGGTAGAAGGTGCCGACGATGGGCGATTTGATGACGGCCAGGTCGACCGACTCTGCGTCGCTCGCCGCGGCGGCGGGCGCAGCCACGGGGGCCGGGCCGCCGGCCAAGGCAATGGCGGGCGCGGCCGGAGGCGGCGGGGCAACCGGGGCCGGGACGAAGGTGACTTCTCGCCCGGCTTTGCGGATCCGGAGCTTCAGCCCGTCGCGCTCGACTTCGAGCTCGGCCAGGTCGTGCTTCTCGACCAGGTCGAGCAGTTGTTTGATGTCGTCGAATTCCATAAGGTCAGACAACCAGCAGGTCGCGGGGAGCGTCGGTCAGCACCTCGGCCCCGTCGGTCGTCACGAGCACGTCGTCCTCGAGCCGCACGCCGCCGACTCCCGTCACATAGGCGCCAGGCTCGATCGTGAAGACCATGCCCGGCTCGACGCGTTCGGAAGCGCCCGCGTCCGCGCGCGCGAGCCGCGGCGCTTCATGGATGTCGAGCCCGAGCCCGTGCCCGGTCGCGTGCAGGAACGCCTCGCCCAATCCGCGCCCCTCGAGCACCGTCCTGGCCGCCGCGTCGACGGCCGAGGTCTCGATGCCAGGATGCACGGCTGACAACGCCGCCCCGTGCGCGAGCCGGACGGCCGCATAGAGCGCGTGCGCCTGGGGCGCCACGGGTTCCACGGCCGCCATCCGCGTCAAGTCGAGGCAGTATCCGTCCAAGACGCCGCCAAAGTCCAGCACCACCAGGTCCCCCGGCCCGAGCCGGCGGGTGGTCGGACGGGCGTGCGGCAGCGCGCTGTTCGGTCCCGACGCGACAATCGTCGGGAACGACACACGCGAGAAACCGGCCTCCGAGAGCGCCGCCTCGATGCCCGACGCCACCTCGATCTCGGTCCGCCCGGCGCGGACGATGCGCGGCAGTTGGGCGGCGACGGCGGCCATCGCGATGCCGCCGCGGCGGAAGATCGAGATCTCCTGCGCGTCCTTCACGCGGCGCGGCCCCTCCACGACGTCGTAGGTCGGCACCCATTCAACGCCGGCGGCCGCGCGCTGCCAGGCGGCGAGCGTGGCGACCGTGACGTGCGCGGCCTCGAAGCCGACGCGCGCGTAGCCGCGCTTCGCCACGACCTCGCCGAGCGTCAGGTCGTAGCGTCGCGCGACCGGCTCGACGTCGAGCGCGGGCATCGCATCGGCCAGGAGCATCTGCCGCACGCCCGCCTCGTAACGACCGTCGATGACGAACGCACCGCCGTCGCGCGCGACGAGCAGCAGGCCGGCCGATCCCGTGAAGTTCGCGAGGTAGTGCAGATTGGCCGGCGTCGACACCACCACGGCGTCGAGCCCCGGCCCGGCGAGCGAGGCCCGCACGCGGGTCAGCCGTCCGGTCCAGTCCGGACGCGAGGCGTCGGTCATGGCTCCGATTATGCGGGAGAGCCGGACTGAAGCTGAAGCTGCAGTCGTCTGGCTTCCACCTTGCGCAGGAACGACTCGAGCGAGCGGAGCGCCGGCCGGTTCGCGGGCGAAGGACCGGGGATGGCCTCGGACGCCACCGCCACGGGCGCGGCGATGGCCGCACGGCCGAAACCCCACACGGCATCCGAATCCGCGGCCGTCACGGGCAGCTCGTAGTCGTGAATCGCGGGCGCGGCTTCTGGCACCGGCTCCCGCGCCGGACCGTCGTCTGCGGCGGCAGCCGTTCGATCGAGAACGGGCGGTGCCCCATCCGCGAGGTCGACGGCGCCGAGCGACACCATCGGATGAATCGGCTCGGCGACGTCAATCGGCAAGTCGCCC
>CALFMR010000176.1 GCA_937880585.1 uncultured Acidobacteriota bacterium | reverse complement strand
AAGCCGTCGTACAGCGTGCTCGTGTGAAAGAGCGGATACACGTTGAAGTACCGCGTGCCTGGCCCGATGTGGAAGTAGCTGCCGTCGGGCGGCAGGTCGGGTTCGGTCTCGTCCGCCCAGAGATAGTCGAAGCCCTTGCTGAGGATGTTGTCGCGGACCATGTTCCAGTACCAGCTCGCCGCGTCGGGATTCGTCGTGTCGATGTCGGACCCGGCGCGGTCGTACGGCAGGCCGTCGGTCGGCGTGCCGTCGGCGCGGCGCTCGAACCAGTTCTGCTGCCGCAGGAAGTCGTAGTAGCGCGACCCGGGCTCGAAGCGCGGCCAGATGCTGATCATGGTGTGGAAGCCCATGTCGTGGAGCTGCCGGTTCATCGCCGCCGGATCGGGCCAGTTGGCCGCGTCGAAGTCCATCTGCCCCATCTTGGTGAAGTAGAACCAGTCGACCACCATGACGTCGATCGGCAGGTGCCGGTCGCGATAGCCCTTCGCCACCGACAACACTTCGTCCTGGCTGCGGTACCGCTGCTTGCTCTGGATGTAGCCGTAGGTGCCCTTCGGCAGCATCGGCGTCGGGCCGGTCAGCGTGCGATAGCCCGCGTAGATCTCGTCGGTCGTGCGCCCGGCGATGACGAAGAACGACACGCGGTTGCCCACCTGCGACACCCACTTCGTCGTTTCGTGGAAGCCGGGCTCGAAGCTCGTCTTCGACGGGTTATCCCAGATGAGCCCGTAGCCGTGATTCGTGACGACGAACGGCACGCACACGCTCGGCGCGGCCGGCGCCTGGTAGCTCTGCGCGCAGTTGACGACGTGCCCGCGGTGATCGAGGAAGCCTTCCTGATTCTGGCCGAGCCCGTAGTAGTGCTCGTCGGGCGGCGAGAAGAACGTCGCGCTCACGCGATAGAACGGCTTGTCGGTCGGACCGAGGTCGTGCACGAGGCTGGCGTTCCCATCCTTGTTGTTGGGCACCGACATCGACCAGCCGGTCATGTCGAGCAACTGGGTGCCGCCGGGCGTGGCAATCGTGATGTGCGCGGGCGGGACCGAATCGACGAAGTACCGCGTGATATCGGCCATCGTCGGCGACAGCGTCTGCGGCTGATTCGCGGCGACAGTGACGACGAGCCGCGAGGACCGATCGACGTCGCCCTGATCGGTGTGCGCACGCGTCCACCCCTCGGCCGAAGGCTTCGCGACGAAGCCATATCCCGGCGCAGCCGTCGCCTCGTCTCGCGACGTGCTCAACGTGACGCGGACGATGTTCGGCGCGTAGGGCTCGACGACGATGGTGCTGCCGTCGCGATCGAGCACGGTCTGCGTTGGCGGCGGTGCCTGTGCGGACAGTACAGAGAAGGCCGCCGCGGCGAGGACGCCGGCCGCGCCGACCTTGACCATCAATCCGAATCTGCGCCCCTGGCGTTCGTCTCGCACGCTGCCCTCCTTGCGGCCACACCCACAATCGTTCGGGTGCCGGGTCGCATCACGGCCGTCAGTGTAGCCCGGTCGAGTGCCGCGATTCGATGCCCGGCGGGCCCACCGCGCCATCTCCGGATAGACTGAGCCCACCGCAGCCGCGGTCAGGAGTCTCAGCGTGCCGTACGTTCTCGCTCTCGACCAGGGCACGACCAGTTCGCGTGCCATCCTCTTCGATCACGACGGGGCCGTCGTCGCCGTCGCCCAGCGGGAGTTTCAGCAGATCTTCCCGAAGCCGGGCTGGGTCGAGCACGACCCGGACGAGATCTGGGCGTCGCAGATCGCCGTCGCGACCGAAGTCCTCGGCCGCGCGCGGATCCGGCCGCGCGACGTCGCCGCGGTCGGCATCACGAATCAGCGCGAAACGGCCATCGTCTGGGACCGTGCGACTGGACGGCCCATTCACAACGCGATCGTCTGGCAGGATCGGCGGACTGCGGAGCACTGCGATCGTCTGAAGGCGGACGGTTTCGAGCCGCTCGTCCGCGATCGGGCGGGACTGGTCGTCGACGCGTATTTCTCGGGCACCAAGGTCGCGTGGATTCTCGATCACGTGCCGGGCGCCCGCGCGCGCGCCGATCGGGGCGAGCTGGCCTTCGGCACGGTCGACTCGTGGCTCGTGTGGCAATTGACGAGCGGCCGCACGCACATCACCGACGTGACCAACGCGTCACGCACGATGCTCTTCAACATCCACTCGCTCCAGTGGGACGACGAGCTGCTGCGCATGTTGAACGTGCCGGCGAGCGTGCTGCCCGACGTGCGCGACTCGAGCGAGATCTATGGCAACGTCTCGACCACGCTCGGCCTCGAGTCGATTCCCATCGCGGGCATCGCGGGCGATCAGCAGGCGGCGCTCTTCGGCCAGATGTGCGTGTCGCCGGGCATGAGCAAGAACACGTACGGCACGGGCTGCTTCCTGCTGCAGAACACGGGCACCGCGCCGGCCGTGTCGAAGCACCACCTCGTCAGCACGGTTGCGTGGCGCATCGGCGGCCGGACGGAATACGCGCTCGAAGGCAGCGTCTTCATCGGCGGCGCCGTCGTGCAGTGGGTGCGCGATGGACTGAAGCTCGTCTCGAGCGCGCCGGAGATCGAAGCGCTCGCCGGCTCGGTGCCCGACAACGGCGGCGTGTTCCTCGTGCCCGCGTTCACGGGACTCGGCGCGCCGCACTGGGATCCGTACGCGCGCGGCACGATCGTCGGCCTCACGCGCGGAACGACGGGCGGTCACATCGCACGCGCGGCGCTCGAGAGCATCGCGTACCAGGTGGCCGACATCCTCGACGCCATTCACGGCGACTCGGGCATCACCCTCAGCGAACTGCGCGTGGACGGCGGCGCGGCGGCCAACGACATGTTGATGCAGTTCCAGGCGGACGTGCTCGGCGTGCCCGTACTTCGGCCGGCCGTGACCGAGACGACCGCCCTCGGCGCCGCGTATCTCGCCGGACTGGCCGTCGGCTTCTGGTCATCAGTCGACGAGATCGCGCGCCAGTGGCGAACCGAGCGACGCTTCGATCCCGCGATGACGCCCGCCGAGGCGCGCACCCTTCGTGCGCGCTGGCACGACGCGCTGTCGCGATCGCGCGGCTGGGCGCGTCCCGACATCCCGGCATGAACCGACCGGACCAGGTCGCACGGTTCCGCGGACACGCGCGTCCGTGGGACGTCATCGTCATCGGCGGCGGCGCGACGGGCGTCGGCATTGCCGTCGACGCGGCGTCGCGCGGCTACGACGTCCTGCTCGTCGAACAGCACGACTTCGGCAAGGGCACGTCGAGTCGCAGCACGAAGCTCGTGCACGGCGGCGTGCGTTATCTCGAGCAGGGCAACATCTCGCTCGTGATGGAGGCCTTGAAGGAACGCGGCCTACTCCGTCAGAACGCGCCGCATCTCGTGACCAACCTTGCCTTCGTCGTGCCCAATTACGACTGGTGGGAAGCGCCGTTCTACGGTCTCGGGTTGAAGGTCTACAACGTGCTCGCCGGCAAGTACGGCTTCGGCACATCGGAAGTGCTCTCGCGCGAGGAGACGCTCGCGCGTCTGCCGACGATCAAGACGGAAGGCCTGCGTGGTGGCGTCGTCTACTACGACGGACAGTTCGACGACGCCCGATTGCTCATCAATCTCGCGGCGACGGCCGTCGAGCAGGGCGCGACACTGTTGAACTACACGCAGGTCGTCGGCCTCCTCAAGGGCGATGACGGCTTCGTCGATGGCGTCATCGTGCGCGACGTGGAGGATGGCGACGAGCGGCCCGCACGCGCGTGCGTCGTCATCAACGCGACCGGTCCATTCGCCGATCAGGTGCGGCGGATGGCCGATCCCTCCGTCTCGAAGCTCATCGCGCCAAGCCAAGGGATCCATCTCGTCTTCGATCGATCATTCCTCCCGGGCGACAGCGCCATCATGGTGCCGCACACGCGCGACGGCCGCGTGATGTTCGCGATTCCGTGGCACGGACACACGCTCGTCGGCACGACCGACACGCCGATCGACGAGCCGTCGCCCGAACCGCGCGCGCTGGCGAGCGAGATCGACTTCATTCTGGAGACGGCGGGCCAGTACCTGCACACGCCGCCGACGCGGGCCGACGTGCTCAGCATCTTCGTCGGCATCCGACCGCTCGTGCGAAGCGGCGACAGCCGGATGACGGCGGCGCTCTCGCGCGATCACACGATCCATATCGACGCGTCGGGCCTTCTCACGACGACGGGCGGCAAGTGGACGACGTACCGCCGGATGGCGGAAGACACGGTTGACCAGGCCGCCGACCTCGCGCGGCTGCCCGAGCGGCCGTGTGTGACGCGGGATCTGAACATCCACGGCTTCCATCGTCACGCGTCGACGTTCGGATCGCTCGCCGCCTATGGCAGTGACGCCGTCGAGATTCAGCATCTGATGCGCGAGGATCCCACACTCGCCACTCCGCTGCACGCGGCGCTGCCCTACACCGGTGCGGAAGTGGTCTGGGCCACGCGCGAGGAACTGGCGCGGACGGTCGAGGACGTGTTGGCGCGGCGCACGCGAGCGTTGTTCCTCAACGCGCGCGCGGCCGTCGCCATGGCACCGGCGGTGGCTGCCCTCATGGCGCCGATGCTCGGCCGCGACGATGCGTGGCCGCGCGAGCAGGTCCGCGCGTTCACCGAGCTCGCACAGCAGTACAGGTAGCGGTTCGGCCGCCGCGCCGGTCTGCGCGCGGATTTCATACGCGACATCAGTCTCGACGGCGCCGTGTCTACGCCGTTGTCGTGACAGATCCGGTCACTCCTTCGATCGAC
>CALFMR010000175.1 GCA_937880585.1 uncultured Acidobacteriota bacterium | reverse complement strand
AGACGCCCATCCATCCGAACGATCACGTCAACCTCGGTCAGTCGTCGAACGACACGTTCCCGACCGCGATGCACATCGCCGCGGCCGAAGAAGTCGTCCATCACCTGCTGCCGGCCGTCGATCAGCTCAGCGGCACGCTCCAGGAAAAGGCCTCGGCGTTCGACGACGTCGTCAAGATCGGGCGCACGCACCTGCAGGATGCGACGCCGGTGACACTCGGACAGGAAATTTCCGGCTGGGTCGGACAACTGCGTCTCGCCACGGCGGCCGTCGAATCGGCGCTGCCGGCGGTCTACGAGTTGGCGCTCGGCGGCACCGCGGTCGGCACGGGACTCAACACGCATCCCGAGTACGCCGAACGCAGCGCGCGCCACATTGCCGCCCTCACCGCGCTGCCGTTCAAGACCGCGCCGAACAAGTTCGCGGCGCTCGCCGGCCACGAAGCGCTCGTCGCGCTGCACGGCGCGCTGAAGACGCTGGCCACGACGCTGATGAAGATTGCCAACGACGTTCGCTGGCTGGCCTCAGGTCCACGTTCCGGACTTGGCGAGATCACGATTCCTGAAAACGAGCCGGGCAGCTCGATCATGCCGGGCAAGGTCAACCCCACGCAGTCGGAAGCGATGACGATGGTCGCGGCGCAGGTGATGGGGAACGACGTGGCGGTCGGCATCGGCGGCGCATCGGGCAACTTCGAGTTGAACGTCTTCAAGCCGCTCATCATCCACAACGTCCTCGAGAGCATCCGACTCCTCGGCGACACGTGTACGAACTTCACGCGCTTCTGCGCGAGCGGCATCGAGCCGAACCGCGCGCGCATCGAGGAGAACCTGCGGCGGAGCCTGATGCTCGTCACGGCGCTCAACCCGCACATCGGCTACGACAAGGCCGCGCAGATCGCCAAGAAGGCGCACAAGGATGGCACGACGCTGAAGGAAGCGGCCGTGGCGCTCGGACTCGTGAGCGCGGCCGATTTCGACGCGTGGGTCGACCCGAAGCGCATGACTGAACCGGGCGCGTAGGCGCGTCGCTGATATCATCAAAGTCTGGCGCGACTGGCGCCGAGATGATCCGTATGTCCTTGGATTGGCGCGACTTTCAGGGTGTGAACGCCGGGTACGCCGAGGAGCTGTACGACAAGTTCCTCGCCGATCCTCTATCAGTGGACCCGGACACGCGGGCGCTGTTTCGTGTGTCGCCCCCGCCCCGCCGGCCCGCGCCGCCTCCGACGGGCGATGTCGTGGCGGATATGCCGGCCGCGCTCAACCCGAACATCGTCGTCGGCGCGCGCGATTTGGCGCAGGCGATTCGGCGCTACGGTCATCTGGCCGCGCACATCGACCCGCTCGGTAGACGTCCCCTCGGCGACCCCGAGCTGCTGCCAGCGTCGCACGGCGTCACCGAGGCCGACCTTCGCGCACTGCCCGCGTCGATCATCGCCGGCCCCGTCGCCGAGGGCGCCGAGACGATGTGGGACGTCATCGAGCGGCTGAAAGCGATTTACTGCTCGACGACGGGGTACGATTTTGCGCATATTTTCGTGCCCGACGAACGGCACTGGCTGCGCGAGGCCGTCGAGCGCGGCCGCTACCGCGCGCCGGCCGATCCGATCGATCCCATTGCGCTGCTCGACCGGCTGACCGACGTCGAGGTGTTCGAGCGCTTCCTGCATCGCACGTTCCCCGGCAAGACGCGGTTTTCGATCGAAGGGCTCGACATGCTCGTGCCCGTCCTCGACGAAGTCATTGCCGAGGCCGCCGAAGCGGGCATGCGACAGGCGTTCATCGGCATGGCGCACCGCGGCCGGCTGAACGTGATGGCGCACGTCATCGGCAAGCCGTACGCGCAGATCCTCGCCGAGTTCAAAGATCCAGTCCGCAACGGGCTCGCGCTCGAGGGCGTGCAGTGGAGCGGCGACGTGAAGTACCACCTGGGCGCGTCGCGCGCGATTGGCGGCGGCGAGCGGGTCGAGTTCGTCGTGTCGATGCCGCCCAACCCGAGCCATCTCGAGGCCATCGATCCGGTGCTCGAGGGCATGGCGCGCGCGGCCGGCACTGACGCGAGCGCGCCGGGCGCGCCCCGCTTCAATCCGGACGCCGTGCTGCCCATCCTCATTCACGGCGACGCGTCGTTCGCCGGACAGGGCATCGTCGCCGAGACGCTGAACCTGCACCGGCTGGCCGGCTACACGACGGGCGGCACGGTGCACATCATCGCGAACAACCAGATCGGCTTCACGACCGATCCGCACGACTCGTTCAGCACGCTCTACGCGAGCGGACTCGCGCGCGGCTACAAGATTCCGATCGTGCACGTGAACGCGGACGATCCCGAGGCGTGCGTCGCGGCCGTGCGGCTCGCCTTCGGCTATCGCGCGCGCTTCCATCGCGACGTGCTCATCGATCTCGTCGGCTACCGGCGTTACGGCCACAACGAGGGCGACGAGCCCGCGTTCACCCAGCCGGCTATGTACCGGAAGATTGCCGAGCAGCCGACCGTGCGCGAGATGTGGGCGCGCACGCTCGAATCGCGCGGCGTCATCGAGTCCGGGTACGCGCAGACGCTCTCCAATCAGCGCATGGACGCGCTGCAGGCGACCTACGACGCGCTCGATCCGGAGAAGAACCTGGTGGAGGCACCGCCCGAAGTCGCCGCGCCGGGCACGGCCGCACAGACGCGCACGGCCGTCCCGATCGAGCGCCTGCGCGCGTTGAACGACGCGCTGCTCGTCGTGCCCGACGGCTTCACGGTCAACCGCAAGCTCGAGCGATCGCGCGACCGCCGGCGTCAGGCGTTCGACGCGCCGGCGGAGCGGACGATCGACTGGGCCGCGGCCGAGGAGCTCGCGCTCGCGTCCGTGCTCGAGGACGGGACTCCGATTCGGCTGACGGGTGAAGACGTCGAGCGCGGTACGTTCAGTCATCGGCATGCCGTGCTCTTCGATGCCAACACCGGCGCCCGGTTCGCGCCGCTCGAGGCGCTGCGGCAGGCGCGTGCGTCGTTCGAGATCCGCAACAGCCCGCTCAGCGAGAACGCCGCGGTCGGGTTCGAGTACGGCTACGACATCCAGGCGCCCGATCGCCTCGTCATCTGGGAAGCGCAGTACGGCGACTTCGTCAACGGCGCGCAGCCCATGCTCGACGAGTTCGTGCTGTCGGCGCGCGCGAAATGGGGCCAGGAGCCGTCGCTCGTGATGCTCCTGCCGCACGCCTACGAAGGGCAGGGGCCGGACCACGCGAGCGCGCGGCCCGAGCGCTTCCTGCAACTGGCCGCCGACATCAACATGCGCGTCGTCAACTGTACGACCGCCGCCCAGTACTTCCACGTGCTGCGCCGGCAGGCCGCCCTCCTCGTCAAAGATCCGCTGCCGCTCATCGTCCTCACGCCGAAAGGCTTGCTTCGTCATCCTGCCGTCGCCTCGTCGCCGCGCGAGCTGGCCGAAGGCCGGTGGATGACGGTGATTGACGACGAGGAGGCGAAGGGGAGAGCGGATGAGATTCGCCGACTCGTGTTCTGCACGGGCAAGGTCGCGGTCGATCTGTTGACCAGCCCCAAGCGTGCCGATGCGCGCGCGGTGGCCGTGTGCCGCGTCGAGCAGCTCTATCCGCTGCCGATCAACGAGATGGTCACGACGCTCGACCGGTACCCGCACCTCGAGGAGGTGCTGTGGGTGCAGGAGGAGCCGGAGAACATGGGCGCATGGGACTTCGTGCGTCCCGCGCTCGAGGGACTCGTCGGCACGCGGCGGCTGGCGGTGCTCGCGCGACCGCGCAGCTCGAGTCCGGCCGAAGGATCGGCCACCCGCCACGCACGCAATCAGGAACGGCTCATCACGCGCGCGTTCGAGCAACGCGGCGAGTCGAGTCCGATGGCGCACGCTGCGGGCGCGCGTGAAGGATTGGCGCAGTAGGGGCGCGCCCCCGCGCGCGCCTGTGACTCCGCGGGTCCGCCCGCGAGCGAGGATCGACAGACGGTCATGGCTGTGAACATCGTGGTTCCCGAGATGGGCGAGTCGATCGTCGACGCGCGTATCGCCAAATGGTTGAAGGCGGAAGGCGACGCCGTGCGCGTGGGCGAACCGCTCGTCGAGCTCGAGACCGACAAGGTCGACGTCGAAGTCCCGGCGCCGCAGAACGGCGTGCTCGAGCACATCGCGCAGGCCGCGGGCGCCGACGTGAAGATCGGCGAGGTGCTCGGCACGATTGCCGAAGGCGGAGCCGCGGCCTCGCCCGCTCCGGCCGCCGCCGGATCGGCGACTCCTGAAACGAACACGCCTCCCGGCGCCAAGACGAGCGAACGTCGCGTCGCGGCCACGCCCTCCGCGCGCAAGGCTGCGCGTGAGGCGCAGATCGAGCTCGGATCGATCAAGAGTGACGGACCGCGCGTGACGCGCGCGGACGTCGACAAGTCGTCGACGCCCGCACCTGCCGCGCCGCCCGCGAGCATCGCCGCTCCCGTGGCCGCGCCATTGCCCGCGCCGACCGCGATCCCGGTGTCGGCCAAGGCGCCCGCCGCTCCGCCGCCGGCTCCCGCGCCGCGCCCGCTCGGCGAACGGCTCGAGGAGCGGTCGCGCATGTCGAAGCGCCGCGCGACGATCGCCAAGCGTCTCGTCGAAGCGCAGCACGTCGCCGCGATGCTCACGACCTTCAACGAGGTCGACATGTCGGCGGTCATGGCGCTGCGCGAGCGGCACAAGGACGCGTTCAAAGCGCAGTTCGGCGTCGGCCTCGGCGTCGCGTCGTTTTTCGTCAAGGCCGCCATCGCCGCGCTGCACGAGTTCCCGCGCCTCAACGCGGAGATCCAGGGCGACGAGATCGTCCTCAAGCGTTACTACGACATCGGCGTC